>NZ_JACJQO010000011.1 GCF_014696715.1 Pseudanabaena sp. FACHB-2040 | reverse complement strand
GGATTGTTAGGTCCTGGATTGTTAGGTCCTGGATTGTTAGGTCCTGGATTGTTAGGTCCTGGATTGTTGGGTCCTGGATTGTTGGGTCCTGGATTGTTAGGTCCTGGATTGTTAGGTCCTGGATTGTTAGGTCCTGGATTGTTAGGTCCTGGATTGTTAGGTCCTGGATTGTTAGGTCCTGGATTGTTAGGTCCTGAGGGGGGTTCTTTACCTGGGAAGCCAGGCGTCCCTGGGGGACTAGGCTCTGGCCGAACAGGCTCATCAGCCCGAGGGACCGTTGGCAAGCCTGGACCGGAGTGAGGCCGTTCTGGTTCATCGGAAGAAGCCAGAACCCCTGGAGGCACGACAGTATCAACTGCATCCGTTGATACCCCATTAACAGAACCCACCGGGGACAGTATCCAGGGTTGTTCAACAACGGTATCTTGGGAGCTATCGATACTCAATATGACAGGGTTGAGTATTGGGCTAGCGTCGTTAGCAAATTCAGTCTGTTCACTGAGGGCCTGAATAGTTTCCTCACGAACCGCATGGAGCGGATCGTCAGCATTGCCTTCAAAGCTCTCATCGCTCAAATTTAACCCATCCATCAAATCGCTGGTTTGGTGGAAGGAATTTAGGTCAAATTCGATTACTTCAATTCGGTTCGGCTGTATCAGGGCCATCTGCCCGGCATATAGCGCCGAAGTCTGTACGCCATCCTGGGTAGTGACCGTCATAGGTCCAGCAGGATTGTTGGTCAGCGCCATGACAATTGTCATGTTTTGTCCTGGAATGTGGCGCACTACTAGGGCTGAGCCCTGAATTCCAGTAACGGCATTAGGGGTTTGAATCGTGGTGCGGCCTCGTCCTGGTGGAACCAACAGCAGCACAGTGCCGTTAGTCAACCGGAAGTTGCGGGTATTGGGGGTAAAGCGGAAAGTTGCCCGCTCCCCAACTCGCGCTAAAGAACCATCGTTGAAACGTAATTCGGCTCGAGAAGCTGCAGCCGTTCTCAGCGCATCACCCGTGCCCAAAAAGTCGGATACTCGCGCCGGACGAGCCGAGCGACCTCGAGGAATAAGCTCAACTCGGTTGAGTAAAGCATTAATATCGGCTCGAGTCAGGGCAACATCTGCTTTAGCTGGGGAGGGCAGCAGCAGAGCACTGGTCAAGAGAGCCAATCCAGCAATTTGAGTAAGGCGTTGACACAACACGGCAGCTATGACCTGTTTAGACAGCATTACGACCTTGCCTGGGTAACTGCACCGAACTTAAAAGAATTAACTAAGACAGATTAACTAAGGCTTTTAGCGAATATAAACACTTGTATTAGTCAACAGCGAAATCACTGAAGAAGCACCCTGACCCTTTGAACAATCCTGATAATTTTACTTCATGACAGAGTTGGATAATTTTACAGATTCTTAATACGTCGTAATTTACTAAGGCCTTTCCTTGCGCCTAGCAGGCTCAAATCAAGATCTTGAGGGTTTACAGTCTCGCCAGAAGAGACTTACTTAGTGCCTAATCTTATAGCATTCTAAGTGAAATTACGGATACATCCGTAATTTCTAGGCGCTAAGGGCCTACTCTTCTTCGACGCCTCACGAAAGAAGAAGTTGCAAGAGGCGCTGTTCTGTTAAGGCATATGCAGAGTTCATACGCCTTTTCAAACGTTTAATCCCGGCTCTGTGTTCAAAAGGGCCAGGATTAAATCTTTTTACAGAGGATTCGCAGGCGTTGCTGGCGTTGCTGGGGTTGCTGGGGTTCCAGCTCCCGGATTCGCAGGCGTTGCTGGCGTTGCTGGGGTTGCTGGGGTTCCAGCTCCTGGATTGGCAGGTGTTGCTGGCGTCGCTGGGGTTGCTGGAGTTCCAGCTCCTGGGTTGGCAGGCGTCGCTGGCGTCGCTGGGGTCGCTGGGGTTCCAGCTCCTGGATTGGCAGGTGTTGCTGGCGTCGCTGGGGTTGCTGGAGTTCCAGCTCCCGGATTGGCAGGCGTCGCTGGCGTCGCTGGGGTCGCTGGAGCTCCAGCTCCTGGATTGGCAGGTGTTGCTGGCGTCGCTGGGGTTGCTGGAGTTCCAGCTCCCGGATTGGCAGGTGTTGCTGGCGTCGCTGGGGTTGCTGGAGTTCCAGCTCCCGGATTGGCAGGCGTCGCTGGCGTCGCTGGGGTCGCTGGAGTTCCAGCTCCCGGATTGGCAGGCGTCGCTGGCGTCGCTGGGGTCGCTGGGGTTCCAGTTGTCGGGTTTGCTGGGGTTGCTGGAGTCGCTGGAGTTGCCGGGGTACCAACTGCTGGGACTTCGGGGGTAGTGGGCGTCGTAGGGATAACGCCTATTTCTGGATCTACAGGAATGACCTGAACCGGGGGAAGTGGCTCCTCCGGGTCCACCGGATTCGCAGGCGTCGTAGGTGCGGTCGGGGCTGCGGGAGTACCCGTCCCAGGAACTGTGGGAATTGCAATTACAGGAAATTCAGGGATAGAGACTGCCGGAGTGCCAATCGAGGGGAGAGCGGGTGTTATCGGTGGAGATGGAGCCACGCCTATAGCAGGAGCCGGATTGGCCGTCGAGGCTGTAGGCACCGTAACCTCGACCCCGCTGGGGGTCGCAGCAGCAGGCGTCTCAGCCGGAGAACTGACAGCGGGTTCTCTAGTCACTTCAGCTGGGCTACTTCTATCTGGCAGTCCAAGACTGGAGGGCAGATCAGTAAATCGCTCTAGCTCGGTAAACTGATTTAGACCGTTCTCATTTGTCAACAGTTGCTGAGGATCGTCAGTCTGCGTTGTAGGAGAGACGTCGGCTCTGATGAAGTCGGGAGCAAGAACAGCGCTTTCGGTATTGAAAGGAGATTGCTGTTCCAGAGCCTGCCGGGTTTCTTCACGAACCGCTTGTAAGGGATCGTCGGCGTCACTCTCAAAGATCTCATCATCCAGTCGCAAACCATCAACCAAGTCGCTGGTTTGATGAAAAGCGCTGAGGTCAAATTCAACTACCTCAATCCGGTTTGGCTGTATCAGGGCCATCTGCCCTGCATACAGGACTGAGGTTTGGGTACCGTCTTGAGTGGTGACCGTCATTGGTCCGGCGGGGTTGTCGGTCAGCGCCATGACGAGCGTTAGGTTGCGCCCTGGAATGTGTCGTACCACCAAGGCTGAGCCTTGAATGCCGGTGATAGCGTTAGGAGTTTGGATCGTGGTGCGGCCTCGTCCCGGTGGAACCAACAGCAGCACAGTACCGTTAGTCAGCCGGAAGTTGCGGGTATTGGGGGTAAATCGAAAGGTTGCCTGTTCTCCTATCCGCGCTAGCGAACCATCGTTAAAGCGCAGCTCAGCTCGTGATTGGGCTGCCGTTCTGAGCGCATCTCCCGTACCCAGAAAATCTGACAGCCGAGCTGGGCGAGCTGAGCGGCCCCGAGGTATCAGCTCAACTCGATTGAGCAAGGCATTGACGTTGGCCCGGGTCAGGGCAACATCCGCCTTGACCGGACACGCCAGCAAGAGCGGCCCCACTAAAGCTGCCAAGCCAGCAAGGCTGATAAACTTTTGACAAACCATATACTAATTCCTCAGTGGAAGCCACACGCTCTAAGAGAGGCCAGTGCACCCTAGACTCTTTACTGTTATGCTTCCCTAATCTTTTAGCAGTTACCCGACCTAACCAGGATAAGTCGTAAATAACGGTAGTCCTCTAATTATCATGCTATTTCTACTGCATGAAGTTATGGGAGTGGTTTTACGAAAAACTTACTAAGCTTGATTGACACTTGATGAAGCGCTTTGGGGGATGCCAGAGCTTGTCAGTAGAGTTAGAAAGGAACGGGACGTTCATCTTGAGAAAGTGTGGCAGCTGATTTTCTACTTAAAGGCTGTATCAATGCCTCTTGGAGAGCATTGGTATTGGGCTTGATGCTGCTTTTTTGCAGTCCTTCTAAAGCCCATATGATTTCTTTGGAGACTTCTGAAGAAACAGTGCCCTCTGCACGCCATTCGGCCTCAGACGGTTTGATTCAAGCCCCTACGGACGAAGCCGACCAGGCAGACTTCAAAGCGGCAGAGCCAGAGCCGACGTTACCTGAACTGTCGTTGCCTGAGGCAGATCTGACCTCTGTTTCCACTTCGGCTGCCGATTTAGATGGAGTATCTCCTGACTATGAGCTTTGGCTCTCTAGCCCACAGCCTCAGCTGGCCGAGACAGGCCCGCTCGAAACTAGGACGAAATCTTTTGAATTTAGCTTTGCCCAGCCAGACACACCTTTGAAGTCAGATCTCTTCTCCCCGGAAACCGTTGCTAGAACGGCCGCTACTATCGCTCAGAGCGCCCCTGCTGATTCAGCGTCTGAAGACGAGGCCGAACTTGAAGGTGTAGATCCGGAGCTGGGCATCATCCGCATTCGTACTGCAGTCGAAGATCCGGAACTGGGTATCATTCGCCTCCGGGAGCAGCCCTTTATTCCAGAAGTAGCAACTCAGCAGCCCGCCCCCATAGCTTATTTGACGGGTAGAGTCAGCCTGCTCAACAGCGGCAACATCTTTTTGGCGCTAGATCAGATGCAGGAGCTAGTGGGTGACCAGTTAATCCGCCCAGGAATTTCTCTAGGGTTATACCCTGCCCTAGGCCGAGAAACATATTTGCTAGCAGTGGCAGACGTCAACTTTCAGCGGTATTTCAATGTCGGCTCAGCCAATTATGATGAGGTTCGCCTGCGGTTGGGCATTCGCCAGGGGCTGACGCCGCGCAGCTACGGTCAGCTGAGCTGGAGCCATCAGGGGCTTTTTAGGCCGGGCATTCAGGACCGTTTCTTTGCCAATGATTCGTTTGAACTGCTGCTGGCACGACGCGACCCATTAACTCCAGAAATTGCAGTCAACACGTACTATCAACTGCAGCTCAATTTAAGCAATCCTCAGTCTTTTGATCGCCTTATTCAGTTTGCCGGGATCTACGCCAGCTACCAAATTACGCCCGAGTTGCAGGTTGGGCTAAACTACCAGCTTACCCTAGCTGACTACACAGCGTTTGAGCGGTTTGACACCTATCAGCAGATCATCGGACAAATGGTCTACCAAATTACGCCGGAAGTGCGGGTCAGTCTGTTTGGAGGGTTTAGCTTTGGCCGTTCATCGCTGCCCAGCGTGCGGTTTGAAGATGCGATTTTGGGCATTAACTTTGAGGGCACGGTGCCCCTATTTTAGGAAAGTGGGTGGCCGGTTTTAGGCTGAAGGAGACATTTCTGCCATTACTGGGGAGGACAGCAGCCGGTTGATCAGCTGTTGTCGGGCTGTCAGCGCTGAGCGGAAGTCGGACTTGAGCTGAATTGCTCGGTTGTAGGCGGTCATTGCCTGCTTGAATGACTCCAGCTTTTCTAGGGCCTGTCCTCGCTGGTACCAGGCCCAGTAATTGTCAGGCTGAATTCGAGTTACTTGGCTATAGGCCACAACTGCATGCCGGGGGTGGTCCAGCTTTTCTAGCACTGTCCCCAGTTTGAACCAGGCTACGTGGTCGTCGGGCTGCAGCCGCACTACTCGTTCGTAGGAGAGCGCTGCCTCTCGTAGCCGCTGAAGGTTTTCTAGCGCCATTGCTCGCATTAGCCAGGCATCGGAGTCCTCAGCATCGGATTCGATGGTGCGATCGCAAGCAGCAATCGCCTCATCGTAGTGCTGCAGCTGGTAAAGCTGCTCGACCCGCTGCAGGCTCTGTAGGATCTGCTTGCGCCGCTCTAAGGCCAGGACAAAGTCGGGCTGTAGCTGCACCGCTCGTTCGTAGGCAGCCAGTGCATCGTCTCCCCGACCCAGCTTTTCTAGTACCTGGGCGCGATCGCACCAAACCCAGTAATTATCCGATTGAATCCGCAGCACCTCGTCGTAAGCAGCCAGCGCTCCGTCATAGCGCTCTAGAGCTTCTAGCGCCTTAGCCCGCTTCAGCCAGGCCAGATAGTCTTCGGGCCGTAGCTGTAAAACCCGGTCGTAAGAAGTTACAGCAGCCTCGTAGTTACCCAACCCCTCATAGGCCAGCCCCTGCTTAAACCAGATCGCATCGTGGCTAGGCTGAAGTTGCAGCACCTTTTCGTAGGCGGCGATCGCCTCCTGGTAGCGATTCTGGCTGAACAGGTCATCGCCTCGCTCTAACCAGGCCAGGTGAGTATCCCAGGCAGAGTAGCCGCTCTGGGCAATGCTAACGGGAGTGAGATCGGCGTGGGAGGCTAGTGCCAACGTGGTTGCCAGCGACTCTAGGGCCGACAAAGTCTCTTGGGCCGAGGAGTAGCGCTGCCGGTGGTCGTAGCGAATCATCTTGTCGAGTACGGCCTGCAGCGTCGGGCTAACCGAAACCAAGTCGTGCCACGACACCTCACTGGTGCGGGGGTCTTTGCTGAGTCGCTTAGGATCGACGCCAGTTAACGCCTGCAGAGCCAGCATGCCAACCGCATAGATATCGCTGCTGAGGCTGGGCTGGCCCGCAAGCTGCTCATTAGGCATGTACCCCAGTGAACCAATGGCCACGGTCATGCTCACCTGGCTTTCAGGTTCTACCACCGGGCCGCTCACCTGCTTGACTGAGCCAAAGTCAATCAGCACAATCTTGCCGTCACTATGGCGCCGAATCAGGTTGGAGGGCTTGATGTCGCGGTGAATGACCTGCTGCTGATGAACAAAATTAAGGGTGTTGAGGACGTTGATCAGCAGCTCTATCGTGGCAGCTTCGTCTAGAAGCCCAGTCTCCTGCAGTTCGTCGCTCAGGAGAGTGCCTTCGATATATTCCTGCACCAGATAAAATTGAGCACTTTCTTCGAAGTGAGCCAGCAGGCGGGGAATACACTCATGGGTACCGAGCTGGTAAAGTGCCCGCGCCTCCGCATCAAACAGCCGCCGGGCCAGGTCAAGCGAGTGCTCATCGGCCTTTTGGGGCTTGAGCTGCTTAACTACACAGCAGGGGTGATCTGGCAGGTGTCGGTCTTCGGCCAGGTAAGTTTGCCCGAAACCACCGCCCCCCAGATAACTCAAGATCTGGTATCGTCCGCCGATTGCCTGGTTCAACATAGAGATGCACTGATGAAAAGATGAGGATGCGATCGCTGGTTTGGGATGACCCCACAGGCAAAAGGAGGATTCGCCCATCCTCCAACCCCATCAGAACCAAAAGTCTTGAAACACACTAGCGCTGTGCAGACACTGGCGTCCATCGTAGGAATACGGCTTTTATTAAGCGCGAGTAAACAGCCTGAGATTTACCGAGGCTACCCCCCATCCATTGAAAAGGAAAGCGTTCTCCGAGTGTCGAATACCGAAGCCTTTTCACGGACACTTCATAGAGCGATGAACGCCTTTGAAAGCCTGCTCAAGCAGCCCAAAGCGGGCGAACATAAAAACCGAGGTAAAAGATCATGGTCAGCCCATTGGTCAACAGCAAAGCCGCTCGCCCCCAACGAGATTTGATCAGCCGCAGCAGATAAACGCTAGCCAGCAGCACCGCCACCAGCTCTACTAGCGCCGCCAGCACCCCATAGTGGTTAGGATCCCAATAAGAAACCGGACTGATAAAACGAAAGTCGCTAAGCGGAAAAAAGTGCCGATGGGCATCGTCGTTGTGCAGCGGCAGATCAAAAAGGTGATGCAGCAGCATACTAGCAAATCCCGCCATCCAAAGCGGCTGCCGACGCAGATAGGCAATGCCTAACCCCAACCCCGCTAAGGGAACAGAGTTACCCACCGCAAAGATGTCCTGCCAAAAAGGAGCAAAAAATGCTTCTGACCAAATCGTCGAGTTCGGCAGCCCAGCCCAAAAACGAGCCCAGCCATAGAACACAAACATAGCTGCATCGGGCAGAAAAGCCCCGACTAAAACTGGCCAGGTCACCTGGGGCTGAGTAGGGCGGCGCAGAATTGCTAGATTGAGGATGAGATGACTGGTCGTATTCATAAATTAGATTCAAATCTAGATTCAAATTAGGAGTGGGGGTGACTCAGCGCCCAATCTATCTTGACTGCAATGCGACAACCCCGGTCGATCCTCGGGTGGTAGACGCTATGGTGCCCTTTTTTACTGAGCACTTTGGTAATCCGGCCAGCGTCACCCATGCCTATGGTTGGGCGGCCGAAGCTGCGGTCAAACAGGCTAGATCTACTCTGGCAGCAGCCATCCAGGCCACTCCAGAGGAGATCGTCTTTACCAGCGGCGCTACCGAAGCCAACAACCTAGCCCTAAAAGGCGTGGCTGAAGCCTATTTTGCCAAAGGGCGGCACCTGATTACCGTACAGACTGAACACAGCGCGATCCTCGATCCCTGCCGCTATCTAGAATCTTTGGGGTTTGAGGTGACCTACCTGCCGGTGCAGGCCGATGGCCTGATTAACCTAGCCGCCCTGGAAAATGCCTTTCGAGAGGATACGGTGCTGGTATCAGTCATGGCCGCCAACAATGAAATTGGCGTGCTGCAGCCCCTCTCTGAGATTGGTGCTCACTGCCGCCGCCGCAATGTGCTGTTTCACACTGATGCGGCCCAGGCCCTGGGCAAAATCCCGCTAGACGTGGCCGCTATGCAGATCGATCTGATGTCAATGACGGCTCACAAGGTCTATGGCCCCAAAGGCATTGGTGCGCTCTATGTGCGGCGACGACAGCCCCGAGTCAAGCTGGCCCCACAGCTCCACGGAGGAGGCCACGAACGCGGCATGCGCTCAGGCACCCTCTACCCGCCTCAGATCGTCGGCTTTGCCAAGGCCGTTGAGCTGGCTCTAGCAGAGCTGCCACAGGAAGCCCCACGACAGATCGCCTTGCGAAATCGGCTTTGGGAGCAGCTACAGCCGCTGCCCGATCTCTATCTCAATGGCCATGCGACCCAACGACTACCCGGCAACTTGAATATCAGTGTTGCAGGCGTAGACGGTCAAGCTCTGCTCTTGGGCCTGCGCTCGACAGTGGCGCTGTCTTCAGGCTCTGCCTGCAGCTCTACGACCCTGGCACCGTCCCACGTCCTCACCGCCCTGGGCCGCTCTGAAGAGTTGGCCTATGCTTCTCTGCGCTTTGGATTGGGTCGGTTTACGACTGAAGCGGAGATTGATCGGGTGGCGGAGGCTGCGATCGCAACCATCCAATCCTTACGACGGGCTGCTTCAGGTGTGAAGGGGTGAGGGGTGGAAGGGTAGATGAGTGGAGGCTTAGTAGCGTTAAACGCTTGGTTTAAGTTCCTCGGACTGGGGTTGAAAGGGCAAACAGTAGCGGTTACGGCCTTGAGCTTTGGCTAGGTAGAGGGCCTGATCAGCAGCCAATATTAGGCCAGCGGGCGCATCGGTCGGTATGATATCCAGGCTGGCAATGCCTAAGCTGACTGTCACCTGGGCCAGTGGGCCGGTTTCTGTCACTGCGATTTGGAGCTGGCGGATCGCGGTCAGGATGTTTTCAGCCAAAGCGATCGCACCTTCTAGAGGGGTATCGGGCAGCACGATGGCAAACTCTTCTCCGCCGTAGCGGGCCAGCAAGTCGCCAGGTCGCTTCAACACTTGGGAAAGGGTTTGGGCAATGGCGCGTAGGCAGTCGTCTCCGGCCAGATGGCCATAGGTATCGTTGAATTGCTTAAAGTGATCGACATCACAGAGGATCAGGGTCAAGCAGGTGTTGTATCGCCGCTGCCGCCGAAACTCTGTCTCTAGATACTCGTCGAAGAACCGGCGGTTGGCCACCTGAGTGAGCCCGTCTAGGTGGGCTAAGCGGTTGAGTTCTTGATTGGCCCGGTGCAGCCGCCGGTAAAGCTCTACCTGCTGAATCGTGACCGCTAGCTGATCGGCTACTCTGGTCGCCAGCTGCGCTTCATCGTCTAGCCAGGTGCGGGTGCGATCGCACTGCTGCAAACACAGCATACCTCTGACCTTTCCCTCAAAGCGGATGGCGATGCCCAGCCAGGCCTGGATGCCGTTGCGCTGAAAATATGGCTGCAGGGACCGCAGCCAATCTGCCGCCGCCACATCTGCGATCGCAACGACAGCTTCGCGTTCAAACAGGGCCTGCACCAGCGGATTATCAGTAATCGGCATTGTCTTGTCCGACAACACCTCCACATCAGATGCAGCTTGGCTGACGCTGTACACAAAACTGTCATCCGTATCTCGACCCAAGCGAATGACGCTGCGGCTGACCGCAAACGCCGAAATTAGCCGTTCAGCAGTCTGGTGCAGCACCTGATCCAGATTGAGAGAGGTACGAATGGCTTGGACAATCTCATTGAGCAGCGCCTCTTGGTGAGCCTGACGACGGCTCTGCTCATAGAGCTGGCTCTGTTGAATAGCGATGCCCACCTGCAGCGAGATTTGCTGCATCAGGTCGATCTCCATCCCTTGCCAGGATCGAGGAGCGACGCACTGTTGGGCTACCAGTAGGCCCCAAAGCTGCTGCTGTCGGGTCAGAATCGGCACCACCAGATGAGCCCTGACCTGAAACGGCTCTAGCAAGGCCAGATAGCAGTCAGACAACCCTGCCGTTTGCAGGTCGGCAATTGCCTGAACGTAGCCGCTGCGATACTTTTCTAGGCAAAGCGGCGCAGTTAAGCAAGGATCATGCAACACCACATCCTGCATGGAGGTATAGTCTCCGGCCAGAGACTCCGCAATCACACTGCCGCTGCCATCGGGCTCTAGCCGGTAAATAATAACTCGATTGACCTGCAGCAGTTGCTGTACGGCCTCGGTCGTGGTCTTTAGCACCACTTCTAGGTTCAAAGATTGACGAATGGCCAGGGCAATGGTGCTAAGAATTTGCTCTCGCTCGGCCTGCTGCCGCAGCCGCTGTTCTAGCTGCTTGCGCTCAGTAATATCTCGAAACACCAGAACGCCCCCCAACAGCCGCCCCGGCTGGTCGCGAATAGAGGCAGCAGAAATCGAGATGTATCGAGTCGTTCCCTGGCGGGTCTGCAGCAGGCAATCTTGGGAAAGCGGCCACCCCCCTGAGCGCTGGAGCGCCTGCCGCAGCAAATGAGGCTCTATCTTCGCCTGAATCTCTGTCTGCGCCTCTAGCAGCACCAGCACTGCCTCCACCGGCTGACCAATGGCCGTTTGCCGCGACCAGCCCGTGAGGACTTCAGCTACCGGGTTAAGAAAGTTGACTAGGCCCTCAGAATCGGTCGTTACGGTGCCATCCCCTAAGCTCTCTAGCGTCGTCAGCAGCTGACTTTCCGCGCTTTCTAGATGCTTCTCCTGGCGATGACGGTGCAGCGCAATCTCAATACTGGTCTGCAGTTCGCGCCAGCGAAAGGGCTTGACGATGTAGCCAAAGGGCGAGGTTGCGATCGCACGCTGCACCGTCATCTCATCGGCATAGGCAGTCAGAAAAATCACCGGAATGCTGAGATGCCCCTGAATCGTCTCAGCCGCCTCGATACCGTCAATTTCGCCAGTCAGTCGGATGTCCATGAGCACCAGATCAGGCCGTATTAGACGGGCTGTATCAATCGCCTGCTGGCCAGATGTGACTTCATCGACAATCTGGTGCCCTAGCTGCTCTAGCGCCTCTCGGATGTTCCAAGCCGCAATCGGCTCATCTTCGACAATCAAAACATTGGCCATAGGACGAACAGCCGCAAACAAAAGATGAGCCAGCGCCTCTCATCGAAGCGGTCTGATAGGCGAGGACTGAGGTAAGCAAAACTGAACTTTAAACGTTGTTTGCTGACCTCGCTCCACTGTCACATAGCCGTGGATCCGCTGGGCCAGCAGCCTGACCAGCTTCAGGCCCATAGAGCTGGAGCGCTCTAAGTCAAACGCTGGCGGCAGGCGATCGCCAGGGTGGCTAACTATCAGGCAATAAGCACCGGGAGTTGGGCAGCTCAGTCCTATTACGAGAGTACCCATCGGGATACGAGAAAATCCGTGCTTTAGGGCATTGGTTACCAGCTCATTTAATATGAGCCCAAGGGAAATGGCAAGGTCGCTGGGGATGCAAAAGGTTTCGTCTACCGCCAGGCTGAGCTGTAGGGCAGTATCGGTACCGTAAATCCTAAACAGGCCCGCTACCAGCTGCCGGACATACTGAGCAAACTCAATCTGAGACAGATTGCCTGACTGGTAAAGAGTTTCGTGGATCAAGCCCATCGCAATCACCCGATTTTGGCTGGAGAGTAAGGCTTCCTGGGCAACGCTATCTTGAATCCGATTAACCTGTAGCTCCAGCAAACTAGAGATGATCTGCAGATTGTTTTTAACCCGGTGGTGCACCTCTGCCAGCAGCAAGTCCTTTTCTCGCAGCGAGGCCCGCAATTCTGCTTCGGCCTGTTTCCAGAGATTAATATCTTGCACAATTCCTGTAATGTAGCAGGGGTTACCGCTGTCGTCATGGACAACCGACAGGGTAACCTGACCCCAAACAGCTTCACCGTTTTTACGCAAGTATCGCTTTTCTAAAGAGCAAGCGGGTTGCTGCCAGGTCAGCCCGGACAGGTCTGCTCCAGCCCGGGGTAAATCTGCCGGATGCGTAATGCTTTGAAAATTGAGGGCCAAAAGCTCTGACTCGGTATAGCCCAGCAGCTGGCACAGGGCCGGGTTAACCCAGAGAAAGCGGCCAGCCGGATCGCAGTGGCAAATGCCCACAGCTGACTGCTCTGAGGTCGAGCGGAAGCGGGCCTCGCTTTCACGCAGAGCTGTCTCAATGCGCTTGCGGTGGTTGATGTCAATTGCCATACCTAGAATTTGGGTGGGCTCCCCTTGGGCATTGCGCCCAAACACGACCTCCCGCGACTGCAGCCAGCGCCAAGAACCATCGGCATGGCGGGCCCGGTACTCCAGATCAAATGCTTCCCCATCCCGGCTGTGCAGCAGCCGCTGCAGATGAGGCTCCGCTACGGCCAAATCCTCAGGGTGGATCAGGTTACCAAAGAATTGAGCCCCCTGCTGTTGCACCTCTGCTGCCGTAAAGCCCAGCATCTCCTCAACTTGGCGATTAACATAGATATTGGCAAAGCTCTCTAGATCAACGATGTAGAGCATCTGGGGTGAAGTATCTGCAATTTTCTCAAGCAAGCGCCTGCTATGGGCTAGCTCTTGCTCGATGCGCTGCCGTTCTTCCCGGTCGGTATTGCTGCCCTCCTGCCTTAGAGATTTACGGCTAATCTCTTCCAAAGGCAGGCCCAGGGTTTGATAGCAGCGCTGGAGCAAGCTAGCTTCCTGAACGCCGTCGGGCGACCCGACAGACGCCTCAGAAGCTGCATTAGAAGGCGTAACCAGGCTTTGAAAAGATTGAGCCCCGATCTCCGGAGCCTGCAGCAGCCCCTCCAGTCTGGCTAAGTTTGCCCTCAGTTGGCGGGTAGTGCCTTGCAGCGTAGTGCGATTAGCCTCGGCAGGAGAACCGTTTACCTGCTGATGCAGTTCCTCTAAGCTCTGCCAGCACTCCTGCAGTGCCCGATAGACTTCTGTTTCCATAGCCCCCATTGTTTAGTGCTCAGTCTTCCCCTATAAGCAGATTGCTGCATCGTCTAATGCTCGATTATGGGGAACAAGGCTAGGGGCTGTGGAAGTTTTATAGGTCTACAGTTCTTTAAAGCAGGCCCTGCTGCCGCCGCTCCGAGGCCAAAACAGCTCGGCGGGTAGCCAACAAGGCTCCTGGTTCTACGGAAATAGAGGAGATTCCCCACTGTACTAGGGCATCAATGAGTTCAGGATGGCGCACCGGAGCTTGCCCACAAATAGAGCAGGTCAACCCCTGCTGTCGGGCAGTTTGGACTAAGTGAGCCAGGGCCGCAATCACGGCTGGGTGACGCTCATCGTAGGCCGAAGCCATCACCGGCTGGTCTCGGTCTACGGCCAGCAGCAGCTGAGTCAAGTCGTTGGTGCCAATGGCGATGCCCTGTACCCCGGCTTGCCGGTAGGCCGGTAGCAGAAACAGCACCGAAGGCACCTCAGCCATAATCCAGAGCTGAAAAGCCGGAGCCTGGAACAATCGGGCCTGCTCGACCCACTGGCGACAGACTACGAACTCCTCAACAGTGCGAACAAAGGGCAGCATCAGCTGCAGGTTGGTGTGACCCTGGCGCTGCAGTTCGGCCAGAGCCCCCAGTTCTAGCTTGAACAGGCGAGGATCTAGCTGATAGCTGAAGGTGCCTCGAATGCCCAGCATCGGGTTGGGCTCGGCGGGAGGGCTGCCAGCTAGGCTAATCCACTCGTGCGATCGCAAGTCCAGCGAGCGATAGCGCACAGGCCTCGGCGCAAACGCTGCCAGAATGGGGGCCAGTTTTTCTACCAGCCGGGCCTGCAGGTCTACCCCATATCCCCCCGTCACCCACTGCTGCGGGTGGCGACCCTCCAGCATATCGATCAGCAGCCACTCTGAGCGCAGCAGCCCCACCCCGTCTATTTGCTCCAGGGGCAAGTCACCCAGCCGCTGCACCTGGCTCAGATTAACCATTACCTGAGTTGCTGTAGAGCCTGCGGCAGCGTCCGGCAGATCGAGCAGGTCTGCCTTAGGGGCGGTGGGCAGAGCTTTACTCAGGCTCTCAAACAGGGGGCGACCGGCCTGATCCTCAGGCAACAGATAGACTAAGCCCCGGTCTCCATCTAGCCAGAGCGCATCGCCCGTTTTGAGCAGTTCAGTTGCTTGGGGAGCCCCCACCACCGCCGGAATATTCAGTTCTCGAGCCAAAATGGCAGCATGGCAAGTGGCCCCGCCACGAACCGTGACAATCCCGGCTACCCCCTGAAGCCGCACGCACATCTCAGGCTGCAGATCGGGCAGCACCACAATACAGCCCGGCGGCAGCGTCATCTGTGCCGCCAGCGACCCTGCTTGCAGCACAACTGCCGTGGCAATCGCCCGGCCCGAAGCTGCCCCAATGCCCTGCACAACCCCGCTAATTTCAGTCAGCAGGGCTGCCTGATCGGGCGCAGGAGCCCCAGCCTGGCTTGCGATGGCCCCTTCCTCAAGAGCTTCCCACCAGCGGCTGACTTGAGTAATGACAAGACTAGACTGCCGGGTCTGAGGATGCTTATAAATCAGCCACTCCAGCCGCACCGGCAGGCCCCACTGCTGCTGCACCTGACGGCCTAGGCGCAGTAGCGCCTGCATCTGGTCTAGGGTAAGGGGAGCGGGGAGCTCTGGCTCTTCTCTTGGCTGCACAACTAGCCCGGCAACGCTGACCCCTGAAGGCTTTTCCCGCAGGCGGTAAACCTGCTCCTGGTAGCCCGCCTGCCACCTAATCCGCTCTAGCTGCAGCAGGTTGCCCTGGCAACGAGCGGGCACCGCTGCCCCTTGGGCCAGCGCTTGTCCTAAGCCTAGAACCGCCTCTAGAGAAAAGGTTTTTTCTCCCAGAATGATCGTGCCGCTAATCTCAGAGGGGTAAAGCGGCTGCACTAGCGTGGCTATCTGCACCTGCTGCAGGCTCTGGCAGTGCTGTCGCCATACCAGCAGATTGCTCGCCCGCAGACTCTCGGCCCAAAGCTGTTTAAGCTCGGTTGCGATCGTATCTAGGCGGGCTACACAGGGGCGGGCTGCCAAAAGGCCCAACAGTTCAGCTGCTGCTTGAGGCGTTCCCTGGCCCGGCCCAGCCAAAATCAGTGACGGTCGCAGCAGCAGCCAAGGGGCCTGCACGTGCTCCAACAGATCAGCTAGGTTCAGATCTAAAGGGTGCTCTAGGAATGCTTGCCGTAGGGTCTGGGCCGTCTGTCGCAACACCTGAGGCTGGCTTGGGTCTAGATGGCTGAGATCTCCCATGCCAGTGGATTGGATCACCTCAGCCAACCGATCGCTCCAGGTATCAGCCAGCAACACTCCGCCCTCGACCACTGGCAAGTCAAGCTGCTTTAGATCTCGAAGCGCCATTGCTTTTTCGCCGACAGCAGCAAGATCTGCATCGGCTATTTGGGCCAGCAAGCGAAAAGGAAGCATTAATTAGGTTAACGAGTTATGGAGCAATCGGTGCCTGCATCGATAGCAGCGGCAAAACTTCCTATCACAATGAACCCTTGCCCAGTTTCGTGAAAAATATCCACAAATCGCCCACCCTCATTATGAAACCTGGGCGTTCTTCAAAAACGTCCACAGTTAGAATTCCCCAGCAGCCGCAGTGAGCCCCGGACTAGCCCAGCTCACTCTACACCCTCGCAACCAGAGCCAGAGCACCCAAAGATTTGCCAAAGTTCCTTAGATCTACGCTTCTGGTGCGATCGCAGCTACAGCCAAAATGGGGCTAGAACTCTGCCGAACCCTATGGCTATGCCTAAACCAGGGCCAGCGCTGACCGTGCCCTTGACTCAACTGCTCAATGTTTTTTTGACCTCGCCTTGCCCGCTGTGCGATCGCACCTCCCCCGGCGGCATCTGCCCCAGCTGCCGCAAACGCCTGGAGCAGGATCGTCTGTCGGCCCCACTCCAGGGACTGCAGTCACCTCTGCCGGTGTTAGCCTGGGGCGCTTACCAGGGATCTCTGCGGCAGGCCTTGGGATTGCTCAAATATCAGCATAAGCCTGCTCTGGCTCAGCTTTTTGGGAGCTATTTGGGGCAGTGCTGGCAGCACCAGCACCCCAGGTTACACCCGTCTCAGAAAAAACAGCCCATTGTCGTGCCCATTCCCCTACACGCCGATAAATTGAGCCAGCGAGGCTTTAACCAGGCTGAACTTTTGGCCTACTGGTTCTGCCGCCTGACCAACCTGCCCTTGGCTTCTCAGGGGCTAGTGCGGGTGCGGGCGACTCAGGCCCAGCATGGTTTGGGTGCCCAGGCCAGACAGCACAACCTAGACGGAGCCTTTGCCCTGGGGCCAGCCTTTCATCACCATCGTCCCTCAGGGCCAGTTTTGCTGATTGACGATATTTACACTACTGGCGCTACGGCCCTCTCAGCCGCCCAAACGCTTAGGCATTACGGTATTTCTGTCGTTGGGATAAGCACGATCGCTCGGGCTATGCCCTCAGCTGCACTAGAGCAGTCTTGAATGATCGCTTCTAGGGCCTTGAAGATGGGGGCAGGGTCTAGCCCAGTAATCATTTCAAAATGACCAGGGGTTAACCGGCTTTCAACCACCGGATCCCAGCCCTGCAGTACCTGATGGGCCGTTTGCAAAAACTCGATGCCCCGCAGCAGGGGCACCCGCAACCACTGCTGCACCAAAGTTTCGACAATTGCCAGTTCGATAAGGGGCTCTGGAAACGCCTGCATTAGGCTAGCTAAGTAATCTTCAAAGGGCACCGGATCGTCTCCGGTCAAGCCGTAGCTGGCAACGATGTGGCAGATGCGCTGGTGGTGGTTGAAACAGGTAGTTTGCATAGCCTAGACGGTAAAACAACCCCTACTCTTAACGTGATTGGAGTATCGAGCTCACCCTTAGAAACCTGGGTCAAAAGCACTTTATACGGCTTGGTTTTGCTCCTTTTCTACTGTCCTCACTATCTACTACAGTGCTGCTGCCCGACCCTTAAACAGAATAGGTTTACTGGACAATTAGCCCTAGCTACTAACCCTAAAGGCTTACAAGAGTTCAGACTTAAATAAATTTCACCATACACCGATCTCAGATAAGCTCAGTCCTCTCATCTCATAATTCTTAGCAGAATGGCTAGGGCAAGCCGATCTAGATCGCGACTCTTTTCGGGCCACTTTGGGGCTGCTGCAGGGTTGCTACAAAAATGGCAGTTTTTAACCTGGGGCCAACTTAGAATCAAAACATCCTCAGACCTCTGCCTTTTCGGTTCGCTCAATTTTATGTCTGACGCTTCTTCTGCTTCTTTGCTGCTGCGGCAGTGCCGTTTGGCCCACCAGTCTGCTGACGATCCCCTGGTAGATATTGCCATTGAGGCGGGGCGCATTGTTGCGATCGCACCCCACCTAGACCAACCTGCCCAGCACACCCTAGATGTTAGCGGTCAGCTGGTCAGTCCCCCGTTTGTCGAATCTCACATTCACCTCGACTCGGTGCTCACCGCCGGAGAGCCCCGCTGGAACCAGAGCGGCACCCTGTTTGAAGGCATCGATATCTGGCGCGATCGCAAGCAAAACCTCAGCCTAGAAGATGTCAAGACACGAGCCATTGCCGCGCTCAAGCTGCAGGCCCAGCAGGGCGTTCTCTTTGTTCGCAGCCACGCCGACGTCAGCGAGGCCAGCCTCACCGCCCTCAAAGCGCTGCTAGAGGTGCGAGAAACGGTAAAAGACTGGATCACCCTGCAGGTGGTCGCCTTTCCCCAAGACGGCATCTACAGCCACCCTGACAACGAAGCCCGCCTAGAAGAAGCTCTAAAGCTGGGTGCAGACGTCGTGGGCGGCATTCCCCACTACGAGCTAACGCGGGAAGATGGCGTGCGTTCAGTGCATCGAATTTTTGATCTGGCCGAGCGCTACGACCGGCTAATCGACATTCACTGCGACGAAATTGACGACGACCAATCTCGCTTTCTAGAGGTAGTGAACGCCTGCGCTATTCGCTGCAGCTGCGGCAGTCGGGTCACGGCTAGTCACACCACTGCCATGGGGTCTTACAACAATGCCTACGCCTTCAAGCTGATGGGCTTTTTGCAGCGCACGTCGATCAACTTTATCGCCAATCCGCTGATCAATATTACGCTCCAAGGCCGCACCGATACCTACCCTAAGCGGCGCGGCGTCACCCGCGTCAAAGAACTCTGGCAGAGCGGCCTCAACGTCAGTCTGGGCCATGACTGCATTCAAGATCCGTGGTACAGCCTCGGTACCGGCAATATGCTCGACGTGGCCAACATGGCCGTTCACGTCTGCCAAATGACGGGACTCGACGAGATCAACGCCTGCTATGACATGGTCACTCACCACGGAGCCCGCACCCTACACCTGAAGGACTATGGCCTGGAGGTGGGCAATGCAGCCAACCTGATTGTGCTCGATGCCACCGACCGCTACGACGCGATTCGCCGTCGCCCAGTAGTCAGGGCCGTCATTTCTCAGGGTAGGCTGCTGGTCGAGACCAAGCCAACCCAGCCCCAGTGGCACTAAGCCCTTGCTAGTCTGGCAACTTAGCCCCAACGTGGATTGCGATCGCATCTACGCCCGCCACCGCTGCCGTAAACTGGCCCGATGCGTTCACTGTGATCACCTCAGCCTGCCCCTGACAGTCTCGCCTCGAAGGAGCCAGCCCGCCCTTAATCACATTGCAGTACCGGCCAGCGGGCAGCTGAGTAGCAAAGGTACGGTGCAGGGGAGCCGCCTCTCGGTTGATCACGACAAAGCCGCGACTGCCCCGCCCAAAGGCGATCTGGTTATCGCCATTGCTCCACCAGTCGGTCACGGCCGAAGAGGCGGCTGTAGCATTGCGAAAGCCCACCATCTGACCAATAGCAGTCCAGCGGTGCTCACAGACCCAGGCCTGAAAGCAGGCGTCAGACTCGCCCTGATGCACACGCCGAGTCTGACCATCCGCATCAGCGGGCGGCCCCTGGTCGCTATCGAAAAAGGAATAGCTCGACATCACCTGGGGCGTGCCGTAGGGATGGGCCAGCATAAAAACATTGGCTAGCAGGTAGAGCGGTCGCTCTCGGTGGGTCAGGTAGCTGCCGCCGCCGCCGTGGCCTCGCTGCTTATCGTGGTTATCGATAAAGACAACGGCCTGACTGGATGGCGCTAGATCCCAAGCTTCTTCCAAAGTAGCTAGATCGGCTAGCTGGCGGCCCTCCTGACCGAGAAACGTCTCACTCACCAGCCGCCCATACTCAAACTCAATCACATTGCCATGAGAGTAATAGCTCTGCTTTTTAATGGCTTCTGTGCCCGGATCGATGACCTCTTGATAGATATAGAGGCCCGGCCCAACCCGCTGCTGCAGCTGAGTGAGAAGGGTGCCGACCTCTTGCGATCGCATATGCTTGGCTGCATCAATGCGAAACCCGCTAACCCCCAGACTCACTAAGTCCTGCAGGTAGGTCACAATTTCGGCCTGCACATGCGTCGATGCTGTATTGAGATCCGCCAGGCCGACCAGCTCACACTGGGTCACATCCTCAGCGTTATCGTAGTCAGAAACAGACTGACGGCAAGCGTTAAAGTCTTCTGGCCGATACAGGCCCGGATAGCTGTACTTAGTAAAAGCCGTACCGCCACTGCCAGTGCCACCCTCGATCCCGGCCATGTGGTTGATCACTGCATCAGCATAGACCTGCACTCCAGCTTGACGGCAGCGCTGCACCATCGCTGCAAAGGCCTGCCGCCCCCCACTACGACTCTCTAAGCGATAGCTCACCGGCTGGTAGCGCTGCCACCACGGGTAGCCCTGCTGTGGCAGCACTACATGTTCTTGGGCAGGCGACACCTGCACTCCCTGAAACCCCATCGGCCCCAGGTATTGTTCACACTCCTGGCCTACATCATCCCAGGTCCACTCAAACAAATGGACAAACGCTGTACGGGAAGCGGCTGGAGCAACCGGAACCGTGAGGCTGACAGGCTGGGGATACCGCGCCGCCACCAGCACCACCATCCCCAGCAGGGATGCCCCACTCATGAGCCACTTCCACATACGTCTTCTCGTCAGTTTTTTCAACAGGCTAAGATCAATTGCTTCCTTCACAAGAGGCTGGGAAGCTGGAGCTGGGGCTATGCAAATTGGCTAGCCAATCGGCGCTGCTGCCGCATCAAGGCACTGTTTGAGCCTCAAAGGTAAACCAAGCCCCTAACTGCTGGCCATCCCTAACTGCCTGGTCAATGGTAAGGCATTGCAGACGAGTTGTTTTACCCTTTGTTCGCCCTAGTTAACCCAACTGCGCTGGCTTACAGCACACCTGCCAGTTAATAGCCGAGCGCCTAGGCACTGGCTAACCAGTACCGACACAAAAGCCTCAGACTTAGAGCCTGAGGCTGTGCTGTGAAACTAACAACTTAAGAAAATTGATTAAGAGGCCAGTCAAGCTTGAAAGGTAGGTTAAGACTGGCCTCTCAATTGAAGGAAGTTTCTTAATTCGCCTCCTGCTGAGGCACAGCAGTCGTTCCTGGGGCTGTTTCTGGAGCTGTTGGGGCAGCCGCAGGGGGATTGGTTACAGGAGCCTGAGGCGTTTCAGCCGTGCCTGCTGGAGTGTCAATAGCGGGCGGGCTAGGATTCCTGTTTTCTGTCACAGGTGCAGGGGTCACCTCTACATTGATTTGCTGCTGGGGTGGCGGCTCAACAGTAATGGGAGGGGGTTGAGGCACATTGATATTAATGTCCTGTCCCTCGCTAGCTTCTGGCTGAGGCTGAGTGGGTTGGCTCTGGTCGGCCCCCAAGTCTCGCCCCAGGTAGAAAAATGCGCCAATTCCCAATACTGCCAGCGCAAAAATCAACACGCCAATGACCAGCCCCCCGACTGCTCCAGCACTGTCGCGGTAGGCCTGCTCACCCCGGAGCCGCTCGTTTTCTTTGGCTAATCGATTGCCTTGAGCGCCCGTGTTGCGTTTTGCTTGAGCATTTCGCAGCCGCTCATTTTCCTCGATTAGTTCTGCTTCTCTAGCCATGCGGACATCGTTCGCCACTTTAGACGAGCTATCTGCCTCATAGGGATCTCTTGGTTGCATAGCTTTTAGCTCAACTCCGTTTTTAAAGGGCCATTAATATGACTCTCTATAATTTGCCTATTTTTTGATAGAAATGCCTTCCTTCCAAAGACGCTAACCCGCTAATCCCTCCGGCATAGCAAGCTCAGCTAAAAGGCTGCAATTAAATACAGCAGCAATAATTTTTATCTTCTTTGAGAGATTGGCCCTAAAAAAAGAGGAAATTTACAAAAAGCCTTCCTTAGATTTTGCCTTCACGGCTCATCCGATACTTCCAAGGACTGTTAATTCAAGGCTTCTTAGAATAACGCTGCTCAAAGAGTTCATTAATCTACCAAGTTCTATAGACATGAGTTGGCACGCTTTTCGAACTTAAGACAGATATCTTCCTAGGACTCTTTTTAATACTGTGTAGAAGTTGACACACAAAGGTAACACTTATGTCTACCGAAGAACGCGCTAAAGCAGCCGCTAAAAATGTAGAAGGTAAAGCTCAGGAAGCGCTCGGCAAAGTGACCGGCGATCCTGAAGATCAGGCCAAAGGTAAGGCCAAGCAAACTGAATCCAACGCTCGCAATGCCAAAGAAGATGTCAAAGACGCCTTCAAAGGGTAAGAGCTTTGAGCGTGAGGAAGCTTAGCTTAGCTGACTAAAAAAGTCTGGGGAGCACACGTTCTCCAGGCTTTTTTAAACAATAAACCCCAGGAATAAGCCTAGGCCACAAGCGGCACATTTGTTTTGCAAGGAGAACTCAAATGTTGAACCTGATTACTCAATCTCTAGCGGTAGGGTCTCTAAACCTAGATATTCTTGAAGCTGCCTTTGAACTTTATCTAGAGGCTCCCCAAGAAAGCCATCCGGTGATCAGCTTAAAGACCCTTTCTAAACGAACAGGGTCTTCGCCTTTGAAGTGCCGCAATGCAATTGTTGAAGCCTGTAAGATGGGCCGTTTTCCTAACTGCTCTCTATCGACCTGAGCTGTATCGTATCGCCGACTGCAGCTAGAGCCCTACTGCTATATCAAAGCCCTACATGTCATACAAACCTTTAACCCAGCCTTTCGCCTAGAACGTCTCTGAGGTTACAAAAGGTCTGCCATGTGAAAGAGCAGTGTCTACACCAACAGAGCGACATTCTTTCTGGACAGGATGACTAGGGTGGAGGCATACCAACAGGATATGTTCTTCAAAAGTTGGTATCACTTTGTAACAGTAGGAGACTCAAATTATGGCTTCCACAACCGAACAAAACACGGGTACTGAGAATCGGCAATATGACCTGGTTAGCGTTCTCTATCACGCTTTAGAAGGGAGCGCAACCATTGAGCAATACATTTCAGATGCTCGTGATGCTGGGGACGAAGAAGCCGCTTCCTTGTTCCAAGAAGCCCAGACCCAATACCGTCAGCTAGCTGACCGAGCTAAGTCACTGCTTAAGAGCCGCATTTAGCCGCTTTGTTGACAGTGAGGCTGTCGGCTAGCGACAGGTTCGATGTTGACGCTAAGCAGGGTAAAGCGTGCTTTAACCCCGCTGGATAGTTGCCTCCTCTCATCGACTAGTGAGGGAGAGGAGGTGATTGTCGAGATAGTTGTCAAGACGAAGTGCAGCTAGGGCTGGCTCAGTTTGCATGCGGATGAGGTAGCGTTCGGGTTGAAGTGCGATCGCACGTTGCAGCCTCTCCACAGCCCAATCAGGCCGATCTAGTTGGGCATAGCAGCAGGCTTGGTGGAAACAAGCGGCAGCCTGATTAGGATCAATCCCCAAAGATTTGTTAAAGGCTTGAATGGCGTCTTCAAACCGTTTGAGCTTACGCAGGGTCAACCCCAGCGCTAGCCAGCCCTCAGCGTGGTGACCTTGCCGCTTGAGCGCTTGCTCCAAGCTAGCCTTAGCGCTCTTATAACGCCGCAGTTTGCCCAGAGTAATTCCCTTTAAAAACCAGTGGCGGTGGTTGAGTGGATCTAGGCGGGTGGCCTGCTCTAGCTTTTCCATCGCCTCAGAGAAGCGACCCATCTGCCGCAGAACATGAGCCTGGTAGTGATGAATTTTAGAGTTAGCAGGGTCTAGGGCCAGAGACCGATCAAAACATGCGATCGCTTCCTCATACTGCTTCTTTTGCGCCAGCAAGTAGCCCAAGCAGTTCCAGGCTTGGCCAAAGTCCGAACGATGCTCAATTGCCGTTCGTAGGCTATCTACTGACTGTTGGTGACAACCCAAGTGGTAGAGCGCTAAACCTCGGTTAAACCAAATGCGGCAGGCGGTTGGCTCTAAGGCTAGCGCTCGGTCATAGCTCTTTACCGCAGCCATGTAGTCGCGCAGCTGGTGCAGGGTTTCGCCTCGCTTATGCCAGGCGCGAGCACTATCTGGAGCCTGCTGCAGAGCTCTGTCGTAGGCAGATACGGCATCAATTAAGAAGCCGCAGCAGACTAGCAGCGCAGCATAGTTACACCAGATCTTGTCATCTTCGGCGTCCAATACCAACGTTTTTTTATAGCTGATTAATGCCTCCTGGTAGCGGCCCAGCAACCCCAGCAAATAGCTTCGGTAGTGCCAGGTGCCAACATCCTCAGGCGTTTCATTTAATCGAGCATTACAGTTAGCAAGTTCCTCCTGAAAGTAGAGCGCTGCTTGACCTTCTAGAATTGCAGACTGCTGGGACATACTTCGACCAAACTCTTTTTATGAAAGTGGTCTGATGAAAGTGGTTTAGGCAGTAGACATCCCACCCAAACCCCTATACAAAACTTCAACGGGGTACCCGGAAGTTCCGTTGGTAAAAATTATTACCGATAGGGGTCCGCAACTGCACTGAATCTAGCCGCTACACAGCTAATCTTCTTCAAACTCTGAACTATTTGATACAGGCGCTACATTTTCCAGGGTGTAGATCTGCCCGTCAATCAACAGCCGGGTAATCCCTTTTGCCTGCAAGTAGGAACTGGTCTTTTGCAGCATCCTGCCGTCGGGTACCTTGACCACCCGCTGGTTACGGCGAGAAAATCGACGGGCGATCCGGTGGTTGTCGAAGACTGGTAAGGTGCGAGAGTCAATTTCGTTTTCTGGAATCAGACCCAACTCCGCAAAATCTCGCAGTGGGCAGGTAACCAGCTCTGAAGAGTTGCGCTCAACTACGACATAGCAGAGACGAGGTAGAGCAGAGGTCGTTAGAGGACTGATCTGCACCTTTTGCAGCTGGGGTGTACCCCCCTTAGAAAACTTCCAGTTCCCCATCTCTTCATCGTCTAGATCGTCATCGTCATCTAGATCGTCGTCGTCATCGTCATCTAGATCATCAAGGTCATCGAGGTCGTCATCATAATCTGCGCCCACTGACTGATTGTTATTCAGTACAGCAGCGACTGCCTCCTCCTGAGCTACTGGCAGGAGTTCTGGCTCGTCTGCCACAGCGCCTATAGGAGGCAGGCCGTAGTCAGGGGCGCTGGGGCCTTCGGTCTTGTTGTCCTTTAACAGGGGCAGCTGCATCGACTCGCTCGACTCGGGAGTTGCCGTCTCGGCAACCTCGCTGCGGGATCGGCGACGCGGAGGGGGAATTTTGCCGGGAGGCGCGGATTGCTCTACAGGCTCTTTGGCCACAACCGAGGGAGCGGGCGGAGGCACTTCGGCCTCGTCCCTAACGACTGAGGGCACCTCAACTGGAGCCCTTTCGACTGAAGCCTTTTCGACCGGAGTCTTTTCGACCGGAGTCTTTTCGACTGGAGTCTTTTCTACGGTGGCCTCTTCTACTACAGGCACCTTAGGTTCAGGCACTTCTACTGGGGCTACCGTTGCCGGGGGTGGAGACGCAACTGGCTGGCTTGTCTCCACCGAGCCGCCCCGCTTCTGCTGAATTAGCGCCGCATACTCTGCTTCGGGCAGCTGCGTTTTAAGCAACCGACTGATCGTGCTGTTGCTGACGCTATACCGTTCAGCCAGAGTTGAGGTGGTTTCCTCTGGTTGACGGTATAGCTCAAGAATAGTCTGCTTGTCTGCGTCAGACAGCTTGCTCGGTGCCATGAGGTACGTACTCGCCTAAGTCATCGCCATCTAATATCTTAGTTCCCTAGCTAGGCTCTGCGACGTCGCGTACTCCGCCGAGACTGAGTAGAAATTGCGTGTTCTACCACAGCTCCTAGGCCAAAGAAGATTGCTGAGAACGTCCAAAACACCTCCCAGAGGCTACCTTCTTGATAGGTACCCACGTTTACGGAGTAGGCAAAAAACATATCGGCAATGTAGAGACAGAAGGCTGCGATCGCAATTAACTTCCACGATTGAGAAAACCGACCGCCCCAAAAAGCCACTAGCAGCGTCGCCGCAATTACCAGCAAGATGCAGTCAGCAACGACATACAGCAGCCCTACCGCCGACTGAAATGGCTCTAGTCGCTGGTCTAGCGGCAGCACCCAAGCCGGTGCCGTATTGGGTTCCTCCTCGAGCGCAGGCACGACCGGAGCCGCCCCTTCAGCAGGCAAAGGCGTCTGCTGCGGTGCCACAGTTTGCACCAACTGCACTACAGGCGGAGCCGCCTCAGCTGTAGGCGACGGTCCAACTACCTGATAGTTGACGAAATAGGCAATCAAAACACCACCCAGGCCTAGACCCGCCACAATTAGCCACTGAGGCGGCTCCAGGTTTAACCGTCGCGGCAGTACGGCCTGCAGCATTCCTCCCGCCAAGAAGATATAGCTGAGAATGTAGAAAAAATCTCCCAGAGATACCGCCGGGTCTAGACCCCAGACAGTGCCCCACAAGAAGAACAGCAAATTTCCGAGTGTGTAAGACAGCAGCCCCAGACCAATCCAAAGCCAGACACCACGGCCACTGACAATCTGTGAACTGCGCCAGTTGCGGAAGCACAGCATAGAAGATACCGCAAATGCCCCCGCCTCCAGAATGGTAATGCCTACAAGAAACCATCCAGGCTGTTCACCATCTACCCCCGGAGAGCTAAACAATAGAAAAAACAACAGCGCCACAATCCCCCAGGCAACACCTAGAGCAACTGTCAGCGTCGTTAAAGAACGAGAAGATGCAGCAGAGGCAGACTTGCTCAACGGTAGACTCCTTACACAATGGGATCAGAAGAAATCAGAACATCGGGCCAGGAAACCATCGCACCTGATTTCTTCCTATGCCTACGATCATCAGGTTACGCAAGCATTGTAGCGGCGAAGTATTCTCCTGTTCAGTCAGGGTGGCACAATCGCACCCGATACTGTCCGACAGTCAACGATTCTTAAAAAGGCAGCTTTCCTTCTAGAGCCAAAGCTTAGAGCCAAAGTTTGCCAGAAGGAGACTCCTGCAGCCACCGCAGCACCATCTGCCGGTCACTAGCAGTCATGTCCTCCAGCGCCTCCATAGATCGCTGAACAAAGCTAGCATTGCCAAAATACTCCTTACCAATCCGGTAGGCTTCTCCCAGCAGCCGCTGTAAATGGTGCTCCTGCCAAGGCGGAACTTGAGTCATCGCCAGCGGATCAACCGTCAGCAGCGTTTTCACAGCCTTATCAGAATCAGCCATCGGAAACCGCCACTCTCTAAAGGCATCGGCAACATCCTTCTCAAACAAATTGGCCTGTTTGGCCCCCAGCAAATCTTCTACATCAATGTAGAGCACCTGCAGCAGCAGCAAACAAGCCTGAATAAACGCCTCGTTAGCCGGAACCTCACCCCCTGGAGACTCTTCCTCAAACTGGTCAAGCCGCACCTTGCCCCAAATGCTGAAGCGATCGGGTTCCTCCAACAACACGCAGGCTTTGCCCTTGTTGTCGGTCAAATCTCGCCAGAGCGACCTGGCTTCTTCCTCCTGAGCGGCGGTAAACACACTCAACAGACGAAATGTCTGACCCTGATAGGAGAGAATTGGAATCTGCTGGTCTTTGCTAGGATGCGGAACGTTCTTGATTTCAACATCCTGCCGCTTGAGAATAAACATGACGTGGCCTGTTTACTCCTATGGAGGTCAGATACCTGATTGAATGGCTGCAGCAGGCGATTTCACGCTAACAGCGTGCTGACCCCACCGCTCCTTAGGAGTATTGCACCCTAAAGTCACCCGACAGCCTAACCCGGTAGGGTTGCTCTATTCTAATGAGCTATTTACTCCACAACACACAGCTATGGCAAACACCTCTGAAATATGAGTCGAGGCCCGGAGGTAGTCCCCTTTGACAGGAAAGTTAATCCCCATCTACCTGCCCACAAATCACCTGTGTATGCTGTTCGCTTTGCGGAGCTATCTGTTTACTAATACCCTATCGCAGTCCTTTTCAGGCAATGCTGATAATAAATAGACAGGGCAACCCCTTGCACAAGGCAGTCTGGGACAGAGCAGCCTTCTCTAGATTTCCCTTTAAGTTGCTAGATCCCATCTACCTCGCTAATATTTGGAAGCAACCCTATCAGATCCGAGAACACGCTAATAAGCCTTCTCAATCAATCGGGCAGCAAAAGGGTCCTTAGCTCAGGGGATAGAGCAACCGCCTTCTAAGCGGTCGGTCACTGGTTCGAATCCAGTAGGACCCGTTACTCAAAACAAAAAGTAACCACCTAAAGCTTCTACACCGCCTAGGCTTCAACTTTTCCAGCCTTAGCGCCTTTCCACGATGGCATTTCACAAAAGCGTGGAATTGCTCTTAAGACGACCTCAGCCTGCAGTTTTTGAGTGCGAATTGAGTATGAAACGGCTTTTGAGTGCTGTGAGCATGGAAAAGTGGTTTATCGAACAAATGTACTCATGAGGTTGCTTGAAAGGGTCTGCTTTATGCGGCAAAAGGTTGAGATCCTCCTTAAGCCCCCCTTAAAAGGACTTTGAGCCTGAACAACCTCCCTTTTAAGGGGGCAGGAGGGATCAGCAGGTGACTAAAGCGACAACAGATCCCCTCTCAAACAGCCTCTTGTTTCTACGGTTGAACTTCTAATCTGTTTTGATAGTTTGAATGCTGCAAAGCGATTGAGCCTAGTGGGAGGAAAGAGGTCTGACACACCTCAATCCCTCCCAGCGTCCCAATCTAGACCAGGTAGACTGAAACGCTAGGTTCGACCATAAAATCCCAGCGTCCCCTTTACCTACTTTAGGAATGGCAAACAACCCCTCTTACAGGCCGATCTGAAGGGGGTTTGCCGTTGGGGAATCTCTGAAGTCATCAACAATGCTGTTAGTAACAGGACTAATAGAAGACAGAAGTAGGGTGCGTTATCGCCCTGCATGACGCATCGAAGCTTGCCCCGAGGGTTAGGTTGGAGTAAAGCCACAACACATCCTACAGCATCTGGTTCAGCTCTAGTAGAAGCCGTAGGTGAAAACAGAACCGCCCACTTTGTCAAGAGCAAGTTAGACGTGGTTAGCAATCCTTTTTGAAGGCAGAGATTTGCAGAAGCTTGGCTCAGTTTAGAGATAATCCTCCCTATGAAGATTTTATGTTTACTAACGATTTGGATCGGGAAGCTTCCTAGATAATGGGAGCTAACCAATCTAACTCGTCTATATGGCTGTTAAGAAAAACGATCTCAAATTTTATGACCTAAACGCCGAGCGCTGGTGGAACGAAGATGCCGACATCTACGCTCTTTACCACTTAAACAAGCCTCGGTTTGAATTCTTCAACCGCTATGTTGAAAGCTGGCAAGGGCTAAAAGTCTTGGATGTAGGGTGTGGCGGTGGATTCTCCTGCGAGTTCATGGCAGCGATGGGTGTGCATGCCTATGGCCTTGACCAGTCTCAAAAATGTATTGAGGCCGCACAAAACCACGCTCGGATAGGTGGCTATGAAATCGACTACCGCTCGGGCCTAGCCGAAAATATGCCCTATGCAGACAGTGCATTTGACGTGGTTATTTGTGTTGATGTTTTAGAACATGTGCAGGAAGTGCCTAACGTCATATCAGAAATTTTTAGAGTGCTAAAACCCAATGGCTTATTTTTCTTTGACACCATCAATCGCACCTTTAAGTCTAGGTTTGTGATGATTTGGCTGATGGAGAATATTTTAGGAGAGATTCAAAAAGGCGTTCATGACTGGGATAAGTTTATTACGCCCGAAGAACTCACTCAATTACTGCAGAAAAGCGGTTTTCGCGATTTGGAGTTTAAGGGATTTGACCTTTTTGGAGAAGCTCTGCGGCTGAATTTGGCAAGCTATTTGGAATACAAAAGAACAAACACTATAAAAGTTGCTATTAACGAGGATATTTCTATTAATTACATTGGCAAAGCGATTAAATGTGTGCCTTAGGTTTTGGATGGGCAAAGCAAAGCGTGCCCATTCTACAGATCACACTTTGCGGCAATGGCTATAAAAGCAAACCCGGCGCACTGCGCCGGGCTAATAGGACGGAGATTCAGGAAGATCCAGCCAGAGCGATTAAACCTGCTGGATGACTCTACAGAGTAAAGCCAGGGGGCAGAATGACTTGATCTACGACGTGGATCACGCCATTACTGGCCTGAACATCGGGCTGAACTACGCGGGCGTTGTTAACGTTAACTGCTTGAGTCCCTGAGTCAACTTCAACGTTTAAAGACTGACCAGAAATGGTTTCGACCTCACCAGCTTGGATTTGGCTTGCAGGCAGATCTTGAGCCAGCACGTGGTAAGACAAAACCTGCACCAAGGCATCTTGGTTTTCAGGGGCTAACAGCCGCTCGCGGGTAGCTGCAGGGATGGCTTCAAAAGCCTCGTTTGTGGGCGCGAAGACTGTGTAGGGACCGTCGCCATTGAGGGTGTCTTCTAAACCAGCCGCTTCGATGGCAGTGTTTAGGGTAGAGAAAGAGTTGTCGAAGGACGTGATTTCGGCAATGGTGCGGTTAGCGGTATCGCTAGTGCCGGTGCCTTCGGCAGGCGTAACAGCAGGCGGTTGTTCAACTTCAGGGGCAGTTGCGGTAGGAGTCTGCGTGGGGGTTTCGGCTGTGGGGGTATCGCAGGCAGCAATCACGGGCAGCGCTAGCAGGCCAATGGTCATGCCCAAAAGAGTCTTAATGGGTTTACGCAAAATGAAAATCTCCTAGCTTCACTTAGGTTCGAAGGTGCTTCTATTCACTATTACTAAGAAATGTGACAGGATTATGACAAGAGTCCTAAGGATAGATTGAGGCGAGTCTAAATCTACCCACGGGTATAGAGACGTGACCTGAGTGGGATGGACATAGAAGGCAAGGCTAAGCGTGTCAACTGCGTCCAGATCTGCGGCCCGAAGTCTGTTGATAGGGTGCAGAGACGTGGGCTACAGCTACGCCCAGAGGGCTACGCGTCTCTACAGGTGGGCTGTAATTAATTGTCTTTGGACCCTCGAAAGGCTTCGATATTCAACAGGCTGATTAAAACTCCGGCAATCGGAATAGAGAGAAAGACGCCTACCAATCCGGCAATTCTGGCTCCTACCAGCAGGGCAAAAAACATCACTACTGGATTCATGTTGATTGAGCCCTGCATGATTCGAGGCATAAGCAGGTTTTCTTCGACCTGCTGCAGCAAAATGCAGCCGACGAGCACTTTAAGGCTGAGGAAAATACCCTGAGGCAAAATGATCAGGCAAACCAAGCTAATGCCCAAGGTGGCCCCAATGCCAGGAATCAAATCAAATACGCCTGCGATCGCAGCTAGCACCAGCGGATAGGGCACCCCCAACAGCACAAAGACCAAAAAGGCCGACACTCCAAAGAAAATCGAGAGCAGCAGTCGCCCCCAAAAGAAGCCCAGAAAGTTAGCTTGAATAGCGGTCGTTAGGTTCTCTTGTTGTCCGGGAGGCAAAAGATTCACGCCAAAGTTCCAAAGCTGCCTACCTTCTAGCAGCATAAAGAAAGCCACCACCGCAATCAGGATCAGATCAACAAACCGGAAGAGAAACCCCTGTAGGGTAGCAAAGCCTAGGCCAATCATTCCTAGGGCCTGTTCTCGCAGCGGCGCTTCTAGGGTCGTGAAATCAATGGGAATGTTCTGACTACTGAAAAAGACTTGGGCTTGATTGAGCAGTGCGATCGCATCTTCTAGCAGTTGAGGAGCCTGCTCTAAGAGCTGCTGAGCCTGGGAGAGCATCGTCAGCCCTAGGGTTGCCACCAGAGCGCCCAATATCACTAGGCTCAGCAGAAAGACGACCATGACAGCCACCCAGCGCGGCATCAGCCGGGTCGCCCACCGCACTGGGTAGTTGAGCAAAAAGGCCAGAATAGCGGCAAAGACAAAAACGACGATGACCGTTTCAAAATAGGCCAGTAGCTGCACCGAGGCCCAGGCCAGAGCAAACAGCAGCAGATAGCGAATCAAGCGAGCATTATTCAGGTAGCGCCATACCCGCTGGGGGTCAAATCCTGAGCTATCCATAGCCACTCTGACTTTTTACCTGACGTTAATTATCGGGCTTAACGGGTGGGATCGTCTGAGTGGACAACAAAGAAAAATTGCCGACCCCCTCGCCGGTTTGGTCGCGCCGGTTTGCGATCGCAGTGCCCAGCAATCCCGCCCCTTCGGCCCCCACCAGCTCTTCTAGCTGAGCCACAAGCTGCTCTTGGGCAGTTGCTTCACCAAAAATTGCGCCCACGATCATAATCACGATGATCGCCAGTGGAGCCAGGGTAAACACAGTGGAATAGGCCAGAGAGGAGGCCAGCAAAGACACCTCGTGAGATCTCCACTCAGCCACCGTGCCTTTAACTAAGCGACGAGCCCTTTTAAAGCTGATCATGGTCCTCCTGGGAACGAGGTGTGCTGCTTTCCGAAGTAGAGGAGTTGCTCGCCTGCCGGGAAGCGGCAGATAGCGGCAGCGCCAGAGCGATTTGGCCATCAGCCGAATCAGCTACATCCGCCAAGGGAGCCTGCAGCTTGACGGTGTAAATTTCTGTGGGCATCCCAATTCCAGCCTGCTGCAGAGCCTCCTTTACCGCTTGGGCAGCCCGCGACGTACTTTCTAAAAACGACAGCCGCCGCGAATTGACCCAGACCCGCACCTCAATCTTGACGGCACTGGCCCCCAGCTCTCGCACCAAAATTTCCGGCGGCGGATCGGGCTCAACTCCAATCGTGGCTAGCACCGCCTCTCGCATGATCTGCTTGACCTGATTGATATCAGCCCCAAAATCAATGCCCACCATAAAGGCACTGCGACGAACCGTAGCCGTCGTGTTGTTGACAATGCTGCTATTAAAAACTTCCTGGTTAGGAATAAAGACTGTGCGGCCATCGTAAGTTTTAATCGTGGTTGCCCGCAGCTGGATCTGAGTAACGGTGCCCTCATAGTCATTGAGCACAATCTGATCGCCCAACCGAAAGGGCCGCGAGGCCAGCAATACAACGCCCGAAAAATAGTTGCTCAGCACGTCTCGCAGGCTAAAGCCAATGGCTACGCTAGTCAGGCCTAAGGTGCCTACTAGTGTGCCAAAATCCAATCCCAGTACTCCCAGCGCTACGATTGAGCCCACTACCCAGACAGCCCCATAGCCTAAGCGGCTGACCAGTGCCTTGGAGTTGTGATCAACCTCCCAGTGCTGCGCTCCGGTCATCATCAGATGCCGCACACTGACCGCCAGCAGCCAGGTCATTACCACCACCAGCACCGCCCCGATTAGAGCCGGGAGTTGATCAATCACATCGCGCTGAAACTGCCGCACGGTGGAGTAGAGTCGCTGGCCCACGTCAATCGCCAAAGGCGGCTGCTCAAAGGCTTGAGTTAGCTGCTCAGACCACCGCTGGGCAAGTTCCTCGATTGGTAAGTTAAAGTCCTGGGAATCTTGCTGAGTTACCGTCATCAAAACCCGGTTATTGACCTGCAGCGTAGCGATTCCCCGCACTGGATCAGGCTGCACCGTCACCGTTCGCACCGTTTGATTCCGATTCTGAGCTAACACGCTGGCGATGCGGCGATTGACGATCTGAGCCCGTTCTGTAGCGCTCAGATCAGAGAGACCCCCAATTTGAAAAACAGGCTGGTTTCGCACTACCACATCTGCAAAAAATAGCCCCTCTGCAGGAGCAACCTCTTCTACCACGGGCACAGGCACAGCTTCTGGGGATGTCCCTAGAGCTTGGCTCCAGGGCAGTTGAACTATTAGGACTAGCCCCAAACCCAGAGCAAATCCCAGCCAACGCCACCAGCACCGTCGGGTTTTGACTCTGGAAATCATGCTTCAATCCGTACCGTGGCTACTGCAGCTTAGCCTGAGCATTTTCAGGAACTACCCAGTAGTAAATCGTTTGAGACCCAACCCGCACCACCTCATCTGGTTCCCAGTCACCCATATCAAAGGCGTGGGAAACAATCCGCGTGCCCGGCTGCAGCTCTTCCAGCAAGCGGGGCCGCAGCTGCAGGTTCAGCTCGGGCAGCAGGTAGAGTGTAACCACCGTGGCCTCGCTAAAGTCTGTTTGAAACAGGTCTTCTTGACGAAACTCAACTAAATCGGTAACGCCTGCCTGCTCAGCATTTTCGTTGGCCTCTCGGATGCGCTGGGGATCGATGTCAATGCCGATGCCGCGAGCTCCCACTTGTTGAGCCGCTGTGATCACAATCCGACCGTCGCCGCTGCCCAAATCATAGACCACATCGTCTGCCTGCACATCGGCAATGCGCAGCATTTCCTCAACCACGGGCTGGGGCGTGGGCACATAGACCACGTCCGGGCCTCGATCGGGGTCGGCAGTCGGATCTACGGCTGGGGCGGTCTGATCCAGCTGAGCCTGGGTCGGGCTTGGGGCTGTTTCTGCCTCAAAATCGCGCCCAGAGTTGCATCCGGCCACACTCAGGCCAACAATGCTGACGCCAGCTAACAGCAGGGACAGGCGTTTGCGGGGTTGCATGGCAAATCTCTCCATTAGTTAAGACAAGTTAAGAAAGGCAGAAACACAGGTCACAAAATCTGATCGAACAGCCCAACAGAAACCAGTTCACTAGCTAAAGACCCAGCGATGCTAGCGCCGCAACGGCCGAGAAAAATCACGATGCAGCAGCGGCAGGCCCAGCCCCAACACAGCCACGCCTAGTAGGGCCCCTACGCCCGTGTAGGCCAGACTGGAGTAGAGCAGATAGACACATACCGCGCAAAACAGCAGGGGCACCGCCGGGTAAAAAGGCACCTGAAAGGGCCGCAGCCGATTGGGATCGCGCGATCGCAGAATGATTAAAGAGGCAGTGCTGAGCAAAAAGAAAAACCAGAACACTGGGGCGGTATAGTCCACCATGGTTTCAAATCCCTGGCGGGTGAAGGTGCCTAGACCGACCAGGGCCAGTGCGATCGCAGCCTGCAAAACGTAGGCTGCCGTGGGCGCACCAGGCCCAGGCTGCCATTTTCCTAAAAAGCTTAGGGGCGAAACGTCTTGCCCTAGCGCATAGTTGGTGCGGGCTCCGGTAAAGATCGTGGCGTTGATCGACCCTAGGGTGGCCAGCACCACCAACAGGCTAATCAGCATCGCACCCGGTTCGCCTACGGTGCGCCGCAGCAGTTCTGCCCCCACCGCATCGGAATTAGCCATGCCAACCACTCCCAGTCCGCGCAGGTAGGCCAGGTTGACCAGCAGGTAAATGCTGGTAATAATGCCGATGCTCCACAGCAGCGATCGCACTATGTTGCGCCGAGGCGGGGCAATCTCAGCCGAGATATAGGCAGCCTCATTCCAGCCGCCGTAAGACAGCAGCACAAAAACCAGGGCCAGACCCCAAGCAGGCGCTTGCCCAAAGGAGACTGTCGCCGCCGGAGTTGCTGCCGGGGCCAAGGCCAAGCCAATCACGATGACCAGTAGCAGGCCAAGGATAAGCGCTGAGGTGAGCCAAGTCTGTGCCCGCCCGCTGTGCCGCAGCCCCAGAATGTTTAGCCCTGTCAGCAGCACAATCGCCAGCGCTGCATAGATCGAGGGCGAGTACCCAACCAAGGGCAGCAGTTGAGAAGCGTAGTCACCAAAAACAAAGGCCAGCAGCGCAATCGACCCCGTTTGGATCACAGTCATGCGAGCCCAAGCAAACAGGGTCGCCAGCGGCTGACCAAAGGCCCGCTGCAGGTAGTAGTAGTTGCCGCCAACATGGGGATAGGTGGTGGCTAGCTCGGCGTAGCATAGGGCTCCTAAGAACGAGATTAAACCCCCCAATAGCCAAACCCCGATCACGCCCTGAGTGCTGCCAATGTTGTCAGCTACTAGCGACGGCGTTTCAAAGATGCCAGCACCGATAACAATGCCGACGATTAATGCGATCGCACCGGGCAAATGCAGCTGAGGCTTGCCAACCTCCACGGATGAAGGCTGCCGCAGAAGAACAGAATTGTTAAATCTACTCACGGGTTTTTCCGCTGCTGGGATGAAAGGCTGTAGCTAAAGAACTCGTTCAGACATTCTTTGAAAGATGTCGCTCGCACTCAACCTGCAAGTTCTAAATCCCATCGTTGGGGGCAAATGTGAAGAAAAAATGACAACGGCCTGCCCCAAAGTAGTAAACCTCGCACCCTCAGAAGATCTCTGCCGATGGGTAGGGCCGCTAGTTTAATTCTTTAAGGTTTGCCAAACCACATTTCCCATCAGCAGTTTTCGGCTTTATCCCTTTGGGGAGATACCGACAGCATCAGGGAATTCAACACTGAATAGAGAGGTTCCCGGCCAAGGGGTTCCTTCAACCAACGCCAACCTTCTTCTCACCTCTCACCTGAAGCTATGTCACCCCAAAATCCCGAAGATCAATCAATACCCCCCAGCACCTTTAACCCTGAGGAGCTGCAGTCTAAGGAAGTCAAAGATGAGACCCTAAAGAAACTGGAGCAAAATCAAGTCCCGACCAGCGGTACTGGAAACATCGATCCTGACGAGATTGCTAGGTCTGCTGACGGCAATAAATCTGCTTTTGACGACACCCCTGACACGGTTGCCGCTTCAGAAATGGGCGTGATGACCTCGCCAGATTGATCAGTTAAAATTCTCCTGTACTCTGTTAGGAATTAGCAAGAATTAAGCCCAGCTTCGGTTATTCTGGTTCTTGTTATTAGAACTAAAGATATTGCACTGGGCGCAGGCCCCTGCGCCCCTACCACAGATCAATTTGCGGCCAGTCTTTAGGAAATCCCTACCAAGGGAAATACTTAATCGTGCTTGGTTGGAACGCCCCATCAATTTCTCCGTGATGCGGCGTTTTTTAGTTGATTGCCGACAGGAATAGGGCGGTTCCTAAAGCTGCAAAATTATTCGAGCCACGTTGAGGTAAATCAACACCCCCAACACATCTACGGCTGTGGTAATAAAGGGGGCTGACATCAGCGCTGGATCTAGGCCAAAGGAATTGAAAACATAGGGCAAGGCTGATCCAGCTAGAGAGGCAATGGCCGAAATGGCAAAGAGACTAATGCCCACTGCTAAAGCTACCAGCATATCGCCCTGCAGTATGGTGGCCCAGACAAACACGACAGTTCCTAGCATCAGCCCCAAAATGATTCCGGCCATCGCTTCTCGCCAGATCACCCAGAGTGCCCGCTTCATGTGAGTTTCTTCTGTGCTGAGACCCCGAATGACGACAGTGGAAGATTGGGCTCCCACATTACCCCCCGCATCGATGAGCAGCGGAATGAATGCCGCCAAAGCAATTACCTGCTCTAAAACAGCCTCCTGACTAGTAATCACCGCAGTCGTCATCGTGTTAGTGACTAGCAGCACCATCAGCCAGGCCACCCGCTTGCGGGCCACGGTAAACAGGTTGGACTGGAAATAGGAGTCGCCGCCTGACTGCACACCGCCTAGGGCATAAATATCTTCAGTGGTTTCCTGCTCTAGCACGTCTAGCACATCGTCGATGGTGACAATACCCACCAGGCGCTGCTCACTATCGACTATGGGGAGGGCCACAAAGTCATAGCGCTGGATCAGTCGGGCCACTTCCTCTTGGTCGGTATCAGTGTGGGCAAATACCACGTTGCGAATCATCAAGGCCCCGATGACCTGATCAGACGGGGCCATCACCAGCTCTCGCAGGGAGAGCAGACCTGTCAACTGTCGGTCAGTATCGGTCACGTACAGGTAGGCAATGGTTTCGGCCTGTTGTGCTTCTCGCCGAATTTTTTCTAAGGCTTGCTGCACCGTCTGCCCTTCTTTGAGGGAGATGTATTCCGGTGTCATGATGCGTCCGGCGGTGCCAGGCTTGTAGCCCAACAGCAGAGCTGTGGCGCTGCGCTCTGCCGGGGTGAGCTGCTGTACGATCTGGCGCGCGACTTTGGCAGGCAGTTCGTCAAACAATCGAGCCCGATCGTCGGGCGACATGCTATCTACAACAGACTGCACATCGGGCTGTTTAAAGTCTTCAATCAGCGAGTACTGCACCCGGGGCTGCAGGTGTTCGTAAACCTCAACAGCCTGATCTTTAGCCAGCAGGCGAAAGGCGATGGCCTGGGCTTTGTCGGGCAGGGTTTCGATCGCATCGGCTACGTCAGCAGGCTGCACAGGGACAAGTAGAGCTTTAGCTGCCTCAAAGTCCTGGTTCTCGATCAAGACGCATAGGCGATTGTGCAGCCATTCTTGATAGGCCTCGTGGGAATGTGTGGGCGGCATGGGGAGAGCAGTCTGAGCAGTCAGGCTGTGTTCTCTTTCGTTCTCATGCATCCGGAGAAAACCTAAGCAAACTGACTCCAGTGTTCACCCTAATTGTGACCTGAGAGTGACAGCCGCTCAGGCCGAGCGCCGAGAGGAGCGAACGCTGTAGTGTAGGTTCTCTGTTTTTTCGACGAGCTGCTCGATTTCGGCGTCGGCGATTTGCTGAACGTAGTTGATCTTAAATTCCTCCAGCATGTCTACCAGCCAGTCCTGTATGTCCTTCAGGTTATGGCGCTTTTGCAGCTCGACTTCGAGGGTTTCACGGAAGTTGGTGCTGAGGCGTTCGAGAATGTCTGCCGCGACGGGATCTTCGAGCGATCGCAACACATTTTGATATGTTGCTTGTGACAGCTCACGGGCTAGCTGCTCAGTCCACTGGCTGGGTAGGTGCCCAATTCCAGGCAGGTTCTTTAGCTGACTGTAGAGGGGAATTTGGCTGAGGCTGGTCGTCAGGCTGTGGGTTAGCAGCGCCTCAATGTCGCTCTGCACTTGGGGCACTACGTCATAGAGGCCGACATTGACGATGCGGCTGGCAATGGCCTGCACCTCATTAACCCCGTTAACCTGCACGTAAGGCCGCCGTGCTTCGGGATGAAAAATCATCTCGGCCAGATCGCCTTTGCGAATTGAAGCCTGCATCTGGTCGATCACCTGGATGCCGATCAGCTCCATCAACTCTTGGGCAAAGTTGACGGCAACATCGTGGTTGACCTGCGATCGCACCGCCTCTAGGTTTAGCAGCCGCGCCTCGTAGAGCCGCACCGTGGTGGGAATCAGCCGCAGCCAGCGCCAGACAGGCAGCAGCCACAGCAGGTCATACCAGCGCCGCAGCATTGCCTCTAGCCAGTCTAGCCGGGGGTTGCGCTGACTCGTGATGCGGGTGCGAATCAGAAAGTCAGCCAGAAAGATCAAAATAAAGGGCCAGTCCAGCAACCAAAAATAGTTGACCGGCAGCCCCCAGCGGTTGCTGTCGCGAAAATAGGCCGTCTGCACTCGGGGGTTAATCTGCTCATTCCAAAAGGCCAGTTCTCCTGGCCAGTTGGTCTGGGCTAGATAAGCTTGGCTCCAAAAGCGAGCAAAGCCTGCCGGGGTGGTTGCTGTGCCCGTACGCTGACGGATCTCGGCCTTAATCTTTTCAGCGATATTGCCCTGATCGGTCGCTACCAGAGGATTGTCAATGAGAAATTGGGTGCTGTGCGATCGCAAGTCTGCCAGCCGCTGCGCTACCTCTGGCGAGTTCACGCCCGTTGCCACCAGCTGATTTTGCAGCGCCGCCACCAGTTCCTCGTAGCGTACCGCCGCCGCATGGGGCCGAATGCCCTTGACTGGGTCGTAGAGCTGCGCCAGCCCAGGCAATTCCTGCCGGTAAAAATTGCGAAACTTGAGGTAAGTTGCATCAAAAGCAACCAGTCCCAGATTGACCAGGGCTAGAACAGCCAGAATGCGATCGCGCCAGTTTCCTACCCGCCGCTTCACGGGCCGGGTTTGGACAACTTGGGGACGACGCTCAATTGTGATCATGCCAGGAGCACAGCAGTTAAGGAGTGAGATAGCGTATCATCACTGCTCTCAGCCGTGGTCGGGCGATTTTGCACCCAGGCAAACACTGCTGCTGCCCCCAACAAAAACAACGTTGTCAGCGTTACCAACTGCAGCATAATGCTGTACCGCATACATCCTCCTACGCCAGGTTAAAGTGCTCCATATGCACATGTGTAACCGGAACCCCTAAATCAAACAAGGCCCGTTCGACAGAGTCCATCATCACGGGAGCGGCGCAAATAAAGTACTGTCGGCTGCCTCGGTGGCGAGGAATGTACTTCTCCAACACATCCTTATCGACATAGCCCGTTTCGCCCGCCCAATCGTCCTCAGCCTTGCGGATCACATGGACAATTTCTAGATCCAGCTTCTCCTTCAGTTCCTCCAACTCTTCCCGGTAGGTCACATCATCCCAAGACTTACTGCCATAGATCAGCAGGAAGGGGCGGTCATCTTTCCGCTCTGCTGCTGTTTTGAGGATGCTGAAAATGGGCGTAATGCCAACACCGCCCGCAATTAGCACAAACCCGGCAGTATCCCAATAGAGCTCGGTCGTAAACACGCCATAGGGGCCATCAAGGTAGGCGCGAGTACCCGGCTCAATGTCCTTAATGCGTTCAGTAAAGTCGCCAATAGCCTTAATGCCAAACTCAATCCGCTCCGGATGGTCCCCATTAGAGGACATAGAGAACGGATGCTCTCGCATACTCAAAGGGGTAATATTGAGCGTCAACCAGGCGAACTGACCCGGATTAAAGGTAAACCCATTGTGGCCGTAGGGCCGCAAGGCCAGCGTCCAAACATCTCCTCGCTGGGGAATCACCTCCTCCACCAAGTAGGGGCGCTTAGTCATCATCCACGGCTTGATCAGGCGCACGTAGAGAATCAGCCAGAGCGCCCCCAGCATAAAGCCAGACCACAACACCGCCTTCCAGAAATAGCCCAAGTAGTTCCCCACTCCCAACCCGTGGCCAAAGCCCAATCCCACCGCTAGCACAGCCAAGATGGTGTGGCTAGCCCGCCAAGGTTCGTAGGGAATTTTGAGCTGCTTACGCCAAATCGTAGTGATCACCATCGCCAGAAAAGCAAGCGTCGCCAGCACCGCCATCTGCGCTCGCAGTGGAGCCTGGGGAAAGTTTAAAAGCTGAAGCGTCTCAGGCTGCGTGATGAACAGAATGGCAGGATGCACCAGCACCATGAGAAAGGCCACAATCGAGGTGTAGCGGTGGAACTGGAGCAAGATGTCAATGCCGTAGGATGACTCAATCCGGTTCACCCGAGCAGTCAGCACAAACTGCAGCGCCATCAGCGCCAAAGCAATAAAGCCCAGCGCCACCGAAAACTCAACCCAAAAGCCTCGCCCCGATGGAGCTGGGTGCAGCACCATCACCACCAAGGGCAGCAGGGTAATCAGCAGGTAAGCCAAGATCCACAGTAAGGCTACTGCGATCGGGCTGTGCATTAACAGGCGTCTCATCGCTGTTCTCCTTGCTAGGGGGTAGGGGTGGAGGTAGAAGAGTGGATGAGTAGGGGGAAGGTAGGGGAGATGGGGAAGGTAGGGGAGATGGGGAAGGTAGGGGAGATGGGGAAGGTAGGGGAGATGGGGAAGGTAGGGGAGATGGGGAGGCTTTATTAAATGCTGCTCCACCCCCTCACTCCTCCACCCGCCCACTCATCTACCTCTCATTTCCCTAAGAAGCAGCCTGAAACCGCCGCTCCACCTCCGGCCAGTTGACGACGTTCCACCAGTTCTCTAGGTACTGAGCCCGCTGGTTCTGGTAGCGCAGGTAGTAGGCGTGTTCCCACACGTCGTTGCCCATGATTGGGTACTGGCCGTCCATGATGGGGCTGTCTTGATTGGCGGTGCTGGTGATTTCTAGACTACCCTGGCCGTTGCGCACTAGCCATACCCAACCGCTACCGAACTGATCACCGCCTGCTTCGTTAAACTGCTCCTGGAAGCTGCTGAAGTCACCAAAGGTTTGTTCGATGGCTTGGGCGATTTCGCCAGTGGGTTCGCCGCCGCCATCGGGGCTCATGATTTGCCAGAAGATGGTGTGATTGAGGTGACCACCCCCGTTATTACGCACCGTCGTCTGGATATCGTCGGGCAGGTTGTCTAGATCGCGCAGCAGAGACTCAACGCTGCGGCCCTGCAGGTCTGGGTAGTCTTGTAAGGCTTCATTCAGGTTGTTTACGTAGGCGGCGTGGTGCCGGTCGTGGTGCAGCCGCATGGTTTCGGCATCGATTGCGGCTTCTAGGGCACCGTAGTCGTAGGGTAGGGGCGGCAGTTCAGCGGGGGTCGCTAGTTCGCGGTCTACATAAGCAACAGGTGAGGTCTCAGCCTGGGCCTGTTGGGCCTGGGGTTGTCCGGCAGGAGTTTGGGCTTGGGGTACGCCTTGGCAGGCCACCAATAGCAGTAGGGCTGCCATGCCCGAGAGTACGTACTTGAGCTGACGCTTCAAAAACTTCATTAATTTCAACCTCAAAAACGATAAACCCTCAACCTTTGGAAAAGGGATAGAAATTGGCTTGTCAAAGGAAGGCCAGAGGTGGAGCAGCAAACGACTATCGAATCCGCCGATTGGGACGCGAGCCTTCAATCGCATCGCCTTTGGATGAAAACAGGCCTAGGGGCGGACCCAAGGCCAGGCCTACGAGAAAGCCTCCGGCATGGGCCCAGTAGGCAATGCCGCCAGTCTCGATGCTCGTGGTGGCTTGCAGGCTGGCCACACCGTAGAACGCCTGCTGAAAAAACCAAAATCCCAGGAAAAATACGGCGGGAATGCGGAAGGTGGTCAGGAAAATTCCCAGGGGTATCAGGGTGAGAATGCGGGCCTTGGGAAAGCGCAGAATGTAGGCTCCGAGAACACCTGCGATCGCACCACTCGCCCCCACCGTAGGAATGCTGGACTGCATGGAGAAAAACCACTGGGCCAGCCCTGCCAGCGCTCCACAGGCCAGGTAAAAAAAGAGGTAGGGAACTCGGCCCAGCTTTTCTTCAATGTTGTTACCAAACACCCAGAGGAACAGCATGTTGCCGCCCAGATGCAAAAAACCGCCGTGGAGAAACTGGGAGGTAATCAGGGTCAGTGACTGAGCAGTGATTTGGGTTGGGTCGCCGCTTTGAAAGGCCTCAGTAAGCTGACTGGGTACGATGGCAAAGTTCTGAAATAGACTCTGCAGCTGGTCAGACGGCAACATCAGCTCATAGATAAAGACCAAAACATTGGCGACAATCAGCCCATAGTTAACCCAGGGCGTGATTTTGGTCGGATTGTTGTCATGAAGAGGAACCACGTTAGTTTTCTTGGGGTTTCCGCCACTTTTATCGTGAAGATTAAATGTGACCTGAAAATGACAAGCGGGGGTTTACTCCTTTTGATTAGCGGGTAACCCGCAGAATTTTGTCTTGCTCGCTGGGACAACCGCCGCGTCCGTCGCAGTTGCTGGTGGTGATATAGAGTTCGCCGTCTGGCCCCATCACGGCATCCCTGAGGCGGCCATACTCGCCCTGGAGATAGACCTCGTGGCTCTGCACCTGACCCGGATTTTGGGGGTCGAAGGCAACTCGCTGCAGGTGCTCCGAGCGCAGGGTGGCAATGATGAGGCTGTCTTGCCATTCAGGGATAGCAGTACCGGTATAGATTACGGAACCGCCAGGGGGCAGGGCCTGCTGCCAGACGATAGAGGGCGTCACCAGGCCAGGTTCTGACTCGCAGCGGTATGTGGTGGGCCAGCCCAGGTTGTCTCCGGCGCGGGCAACGCTAGCTTTGTCGTGGCCGCTGCGGCCCAATTCGCCGCTGGGACCGTGGTCGGTTACCCACAAGGTGGAAGCATCGATCCAGTCAAAGCCTTGGGTATTGCGAATGCCGGAGATAAACACTGGGTTGCCGGGGAAGGGGTTGTCTGCGGGCACTTCACCTTCGGGGGTAACGCGCAGAATTTTGCCCGCTAGGCTGTTTTGGTCTTGGGAGATATCGGGGTCGCGGGCATCGCCCGTGCCGATGTAGAGCATGCCGTCGGGGCCAAAGCGGATGCGTCCGCCGTTGTGAAATTGGGCAACGGGAATATCGCCCAGGATGGTGCGATCGCGAGTTGCGCTCAGTCCATCCTCCGAAAGCTGCCAGCGCTCTACCAGATTAGTGCGAGAGCCGTCGCGGTTGGCCGTGTAGTAAACGTAAAACCAGCGGTTGCTGGCAAAGTCGGGGTGAACGGCGATGCCCAGCAGCCCCCCTTCTCCAACATCTGTGGCCTCAATAGTGGCGACTGGGTTTGGCTGCAGCTGGCCCTGGCGCACTAGGCGCACCCGTCCGGCTCGCTCCGTCACCAGCATGTCGCTATTGGGCAAAAAATCGATGCCCCAGGGCACTTCTAGCCCCGAAGCAACTTCTTCAACCCGAATATCGACCTGCCCGGTGGGGCCAAAGCCCTGCTCCACCAACTCACAGGTAGCGTTGGTCGTTGAGACTTGCTGAACCTGTTCGGGGGCAGTGGTCTGAGGTTCGGGCGTTTGCTCGGGCTGAGTTGGGGTAGGTGTCGTGGGTTGACAGGCGGCGAGTGCGATCGCACTCGCAACCATCCCCCTCAGCAACAGGGCAGTGTGCCGCTTCAGTCGGCTGTTTTGAGTCGAAATTTGGTTCATAGGACTAAACCTTTTACTTGACTGTCTAGGGCCTTTAGCTACTCACCCACCTCATGATTGCTATTGTGCAGAAAATATAGGTCAGCGGGCAGCAGCCACCTCCGTCGTCACCGAGGGCGGCAATGCCACCGGGTCATCGTCCAAAGACAGCAGGAAGTTAACTAGATCTGTCTGGTCTTGAGGATCAAACCCGGCTTTTTGGTCTACCCAATATTCGTGACCCTGACCGCTGACATTGGCCCGCTGCAGATCGGGATTGGCCCGGTTGGCCTCTACCATCGGCTGACGCAGGTTGCGGTCTACCAGCATCCGCAGGCTTGCACCCGGATCGGGCTTAATGTGGCGCATGAAGGTACCTACCATGCCGATCTGGGTTGGGTCGGCCACGCTGTACCAGCCGTCTTCCTCCTGTTTGAGGGCCGTGGCGCTAGCTGCCACGCCGCCATCATGTAGGTAAGGCGCATGGAGATACACCCCAATCAGCTTCATCACCTTATAGCCTCCTGCCGGATCGCTCTGGGCGTAGGCCAGCTTGATGTCTTCTTCAGGCGTGATATCGGTGGGCACCGACAGCACCATCGGGTCTGCTGGAAGCGGCACCGGCACGTTGGGCGCGTAGGTGTCGGGCGGCACAAACGCCTCAGCGAAGTCCTTAGAGGCAGGAGCCCGTACCGGCTGGGTTTTCACTTCGCGCTGGGCAATCACTCTATGGTTAGTGAAGTAGCGACCGCTGTGGCAGGTAGCGCAGTTGGCGTTGTCGAAGATCTTCGCCCCTCGCTGAACTGACGCCACATCGGTAACGGCTTCATTTGGCGGCGGAGCCAGCGTGTTTTGCCAGGCCGACATCCCATTGAGCTGCTCTGCAACTAAGTGCCCTGGCGTAGCCGCCATCAGGCCGTTTTGCATAAATAGCGTGCCCTTTGGGTACTCCGGCATTTTAATTGTCCAGTTGATACCCGGGGAACCCGGAGTGGGATCAACAGATTCAAAAAACTCTGAGGGTCGCGCCCCTTCCGGTAGACGGAAATGGTCAGTAGGTGCATTTTGCAGCATCGTGCCTAGATAAATCTCTTTGTCGATGCCCAGCACCTCGGGGGCGGCATCTGCCGTAGTAGTCGGGTCGGCATTGAGGCCAAAGACAGCATTATTTAGGGTGGTCAGACCATGAAACCAGCCGATAGAAGCCACTCCGCTCCAGGCGTAGGGAAATGCTTCATGGGTGTAAGAGGAGGGCACCTGGGCCGAGTTGTTCTTCAGGTCGCCGTTGGAGACAAAATTACCCGGCGGCCACGACAGCAGCGCTCCGTCTACTGCCTTTTCCACCTGCTCGGCATTGGGAAGGTTTGCGGTCTCTCCCTCAGCAGTTAAGTAGGTGTGCTCACCAGAAGGAATCTCGGTCGGATTTACATCTGTTTGACGAAACAGCGCTGCCGAGTTTGGAGCCAGGGCCAGCAACATTCCCAGGTTGACGTCAGTATTAGTTGCCCCTTCGATAATTCGCCCCGTCTCCTGGTTTACTGTGGCATGACAGAGAGCGCAGGTAACGCCCACCTGGGGCCGAACGTTCTTCACATGAGTCACCAGGCCCAGCGGAAAGACAGAGCCCTTGGGCACGTCTAGCCCCGTGTTGATCACAGTGCCCGCTGGGAAGTTGCGATCGCCCAAAGTCACCGCCTCATCCAGCGTTACCTGCAGGTTATTGGTAGGCTGCCCCTTCAGCGCCAAAATCGCTTTAGTCAGCTTGGGCAGCCCCAAAGGACCGTCCAAGATTCCAATCACATCGGTAAAGAGCACCTCATTACCAAAGGTCTCGTGGTAGAAAGATTCTCGCCCCAGGGCCAGCAGATCTTCCGTAATCTCAACTGCGCCCTGTTCTGGTGACAGCTGCTGCCGCCCTTCCTCGGTTTGTAGCAGTTGAGCCGCTTCTGCCTGACTCACCGTATGCCCCAGCACATCGTAGGAGCCAACGCCCCGAGGCGGTGGCTGCGTCATCGGTGTATAGGTAGACGCCAGATCTGGTGGCCCAGTCGGCAGCGTCAGCTCTAGCCGATATCCCAGGAAGCCCACCAAGACGACCAGGGAGATAAGAAGAATTAAGGTTCGCAGTCGCATGGGTTTCTCCAGTGGAGTGAGCAGCCCATTCCCAGAAGTTGAGCGGGAATGGGGAGGCTCAAAGGAAGGCAGGGGACAGAGCTTGTAGGTTCGGTTGAGTCCCAGCAAAACTCAACAAGTTCAGAGGTTTGTTGAGTCTCGCAAGCTCGACACCAACCTAAAAAAAGGACTAGACACACCACTCCTCTTTCCTTGCCTGCACAGACAGAAGGAGGAGAGGGGAAGGTAGGTAATCCTCTTTTCATGCTCTGGGTTGAATGTGATGGAAAAGTGACAGGCTGCCAGGCTGCAGAACGCCTATGCCTGTAAAGTAGCAGATGGCTTGTTGGGTTGCGCTGCGCTTGACGCCAACCTGCGGAGTTACCTTATTCCTCTGCCCCCTGCTCCCCCGCCTTCCCCTCTTCACCTTCTGCCCTTCCTCCCTCAATTCGCCGGATCAAATCGATCGGCCAACACAGCTACCGGAATCATCGGCAGCGCAGGGAGTAGGCAAATCAGCCACTGAGTCAGCGTCAGCGGAGCGGTGGCAAATAGAGCATTGGCGATGCTCCACTGGCTAAACAGTACCTGCAGCACCACCGTTGCCAAAATGCCCCAGCCAATAGCGGGCGCATTGATCGGAGCTTTGCGGCCTCGGAGGCGATTTACCAAAGCCTGACCTAGCTGGCTAATGCTAAGCAGGTAAACGATCCGTCCGGCGACTAGGGCCTGAATTGCTATAGTGCGGGCAATGGCATTGCTGCCAAAGGCATCTTGAGCCCACTCAAACATGCCGAAGATCAAAATCCAGTTAAAAACTGAAATAATCACAATGCGCTTGAACAGGCTGCCGGATAGCAGCGGTTCGCGAGGGTTGCGGGGGGGCCGCATCATTGTGCGATCTTGCTTGGGCTCAAAGGCCAGGGGCACGGTCATAGCCACTGAGTTGACCATGTTTAGCCACAGCACCTGCAGGGCCAAAATCGGCAGTTCGCGGGCCAGCAGGGCGCTGATCAAAATGGTCATCGACTCGCCGCCATTAACGGGCAGGATAAATGCGATCGCTTTCCGCAAATTCTGATAAACCGTCCGGCCTTCTTCTACCGCTGCTTCAATCGAGGCAAAGTTGTCATCGGTCAGCAGCATGTCTGCCGCTTCACGGGCCACGTCGGTGCCCGCTTTGCTCATGGCTACCCCAATATCGGCCTGCTTTAGGGCTGGGGCATCGTTCACCCCATCGCCGGTCATGGCCACGATTTCGCCCCTAGACTGCAGCGCTTCTACCAGGCGCAGCTTTTGGGTGGGCGCAACTCGGGCAAACACAGAGCCATCTTCTAGGGCCTCGGTTAGCTCAGAGTCATTCATCTCAGCGAGCTGCTGGCCGGTAAAGCCTTGAAGTTGCCCACCCTTCTCCAGGCCAATCCGTTCGGCAATCGCTTTGGCAGTGGTCAGGTGGTCTCCCGTGATCATCTTCACCTGAATGCCCGCTGTTTGGCAGGCGTGGACTGCAGCCATCACCTCCTCCCGAGGGGGGTCGATCATGCCCTGCACCCCCAAGAAGATCAGGCCAGATTCGATGTCGTCATGCTCCAGATGAGTCTGTCGCTTGGGCACCCGTTTTTTGGCCAAGGCCAGCACTCGCAGGCCCTGTTCGGCTAGGCGCTCAGTCTCCATCCGCAGGCGGTCTGGTTCAATCGGCACCACCTGCCCCCGCCGATCCAGCATGGTCTGGGAGCGGTTGAGAATGGCCTCTAGCGCCCCCTTGACGTAGAGAGTGTGGTCTTCCCTCATGCGGTGCAGTGTAGCCATGTACTGAAACTGAGATTCAAAGGGAATGGTTTCTATTCTGGGCCACTGTGCGGCCAGCTTGGCCTGCTCCAGTCCAGCTTTTTGCGCGGCTGTGACCAGCGCTCCCTCGGTCGGGTCGCCCACAACAGTCCAGCGTTCCTCCTTCCATTCCAGGTGAGTGTCGTTGCATAGCACTCCAGCCATTAGGCACTCTTCTAAAGCAGGCAGCCCCCGCAGATTGCCAATAGGATCTGCGTTAGCCCCGTGCCCGGCCCGATCTCCTGCCGCGACCCGAATTTCTCCCTCAGGGGCGTAGCCGATGCCGCTTACTTGGTAGCGCTGACAGCCCGCATAGACCGCTTGAACCGTCATTTGGTTTTCGGTTAGGGTACCGGTCTTGTCGGAGCAGATTACAGTGGCTCCCCCTAAGGTTTCCACCGCTGGCAGTTTGCGAATAATGGCGTGGCGGCGGGCCATGCGATTGACGCCAATCGCTAGGGTGACCGTCACCACTGCTGGCAGTCCTTCGGGAATGGCGCTGACGGCCAGAGCTACTGCCGCCTCAAACATCTCAGCCCAAGAACGGCCCTGCCCCAGTCCGGCCACAAAGGTCAGAGTCGCTAGCGACAGGATGACATATAGCAGGGTGTGGCTGAATTTGTCGAATTTGCGAGTCAGCGGTGTGCTCAGGCTGCTGCGCTGCTCAATCGATTGGGAAATCTTGCCGACTTCTGTGGTATTGCCAGTGGCGACCACGACGCCGCTGCCTTGGCCAAAGGTAACAAAGCTCCCGGCAAAGGCCATATTGATGCGCTCGGCTAGCGGCGTATTGGCTCCTAGGGGTTCGGTGGCTTTGTTGACTGGCACAGATTCCCCGGTCAGGGCCGACTCGTCTACCTGTAGCCCCCGCACCGTGAGCAGTCGCAAGTCGGCAGGCACTTTGTCGCCCGAGGTCAGCAGCACTAGGTCACCGGGCACCAGCTCTTGAGAAGGGATCTGCTGCTTTTTGCCATCGCGGATGACGGTGGCTTCGGTGGTAACGGCTTTGGCTAGGGCTGCGATCGCACCTTCTGCCTTCGACTCCTGCACAAAGCCAATAATGGCGTTGATCAGCGTCACACCCCAAATCACCGCCGCATTGGTCCAGGAACCAAGGAAGGCTTTGATGATCCCAGCAACGATCAAGATGTAAAGCAGTGCCTGGTTAAACTGCAGCAGAAACCGCAGCCAGGCAGGCTTACCCGGTTTGGACTCCAGCTCGTTGGGGCCATACTGGCGGCGGCGCTCCGTCACTTCTGCCGGGGTCAGCCCTCGCTCAGCATGGCTTTCTAGCTGCCGAGCTACGTCCATGCCCGGCAACTCGTGGTAGATACCCACAGATGGGTTCTCTTTAGTGATCGTTTGCATAGCAATTTAGTGGGATAGGGTAGTCCAGACTGGCTCAGCAAAAGTACTCGAGCCCTAATGCGAGGCTCGACAGTCTGTGCTGAAACAGCGCCAGGCAGACACAGATCCACAGCTTTTTCCAACCCTCATAGGCAAAGCTACAGCTGCCCTCTAGCCCTAGAACAAACTGGTCGCAGGCTTTAAGTTTCTTTATAGTAAGGATTGAGTTTCCACCTTAGCGCCCCTCCACCCTACTGAAGCCAGGTCAGAATTTTGGGAGTAATTCGGGGGGATTTCGGGGGGATCAGGCAAATCAGGCCCACTGCCGCAGACGATAGCCCAGCCCGTGCACCGTCTCCACAAAGTCATCAGGAGCGCCTACCGCTCTGAGCTTCTGTCGCAGCGTGCGGATGTGGGTTTTAACCGCTTCTTCCGTGGGGGAATCTTCGGCAGACCATAACTGCTCGATGATGCCGGGACGGCTCAAAACCCGTCGACCGTTAGCCACCAGCAGCTCCAGCAGCGCATATTCCTTGGGCGTTAGCGTTAGCGGCTGGTCAGCGTAAGTGGCTTCGTAAGTACTGGGAACTAGGTGCAGCGGCCCCCAAGTCAGGGTGGGGTTAGCAGTAGGGCTACCTCGTCGCAGCAGTGCCCGAATGCGGGCCATCAGCTCATCTAGGTCAAAGGGTTTGACCATATAGTCATCGGCCCCAGCATCGAGGCCCAAAATCTTGTCGGCCTTGGTGTCGCGCGCCGTCAGCATAATCACCGGAATTGTCGCGTTGCGAGCCGTAGCTCCCCGCGCCCGCAGCATTTGACAGAGCCGGATGCCGTCGAGCTTGGGCAGCGTTACATCCAGCACTACCAGCTCATAATCCAGGGCATTCACCCACTCCCAGGCAACCTCTCCATCGTGGGCTACATCCACCTGATACTGGCGGTGGGTTAGCGCCTCCGTCAGCATGTCGGCAATCTGGGCATCATCTTCGACCACCAAAATACGCATGAAGCTCAGGAGCAGCAGACTTTAAAGTTAAAAGGTTGAAAGAGGGGCTTTTTGCGCTCAGACGAGGCTTTGCCAATTCCCCATCCACTCTAATGCACCGCCTGCTCAAACGGCTGGCCCCATTACGGCAAACCCCATGAGTTCAAGCCTTCCCCACTCAAGCCTCCCAAGTTCAAGCACCGTGAATTCAAGCCCGATGAATTCAAGCCCCCAAAATTCAAGCACCGTGAAGTGGTCGGTCGAACGCCTGTGGGTAACGGTGGCCTTTTGCCTAGCGCTGCTGCTAATGGGCGCGGTAAACTTCATCTCCTACCAAAACGCGACCCAGCTGATCGACCGCACAGTACAGCTTAAGCAGACCACCGAACTGCTAGCGACCCTTACCCATGTCTCAGCCACCCTTACCGATGCCGAGTCTCGTCGCTGGCGCTACATCTTGTTCGACGACCGGCAGGAGCTAGAGGCCTACGACCAAGCCATTGAGAGCCTGGATCTGAAGCTGGAGCAGCTGCGGCAGCCGCTCACCGACAAGCCCGGACAGGAGCAGCGCCTTGATCAGCTAGAAGCCTTAATTCATCAGCGGCGGCAGCTATTGGCCCAGTCTACTGAGCTTTATCGCCAAATGCGATCGCAACTGACCGCAGAGCATCCCCTGCTGGTACAGGCCAATCAAAACCAGACCCAAATTTACCAGGTCATTGCCGAGCTAGAAATTACTGAAGAGGAGCGGCTAGAAGTCCAGGTCAAACAGTCCCAAGCCAGCTCCCAAGCCCGTATGATTATCGAGATTTGCGGTACGGCATTGACCTTTGCCGTGCTTTTAGGGGTCTATGCGCTGCTCTACCGGCAAATGTTTAAGCGACAGGAGCTAGAGCAGATGCAGCAAAAGCTAGCCCAAGAAAAGGAGCTAGGAGAGCTAAAGCTGCAGTTTTTCTCGATGGTTTCCCACGAATTTCGCACACCGCTCAGCAGCATTTTGGGATCGGCCCAGCTGCTGAGAGAAACGCTATACAGCACGATCGACGCCGCAAAGCTCAAGGGCCTGCTTCGCATTCAGGCATCTGCTCGGCTAATGACGCAGCTGCTCAACGACATTTTGACGCTAGCTAGAGCCGATGCTGGCAAGCTGGAGTGCAGGCCCGAACTGCTTGAAATCCAATCTTTCTGCCTCAACCTAATCGAAGATCTGCAGCTACTCAACGAGCCGCCCAGGGCCATACAGTTTAGCCAGCAGGGCAACTGCACCCACGCCTATTTAGACGAAAAGCTGCTGTACTCCATCTTGAGCAATCTGCTCTCCAACGCCATTAAGTACTCGCCAGCAGACAGCCCAATCTACTTCACCCTGTACTGTGAGCCAGGGAGCATTGCTTTTCAGGTCAGAGACGAGGGCATGGGCATTGCCCCTGAAGATCAGGCCCAGCTCTACGAACCCTTTATTCGCGGCAAGAATATTGGCAACACCACTGGCAGCGGCCTGGGCATGGCCGTGGTCAAAAAGTGTCTCGACCTGCACCAGGGGGAGATTGAGCTAGAGAGTGAGGTGGGGCTAGGCACCACCTTCACCCTCAAAATCGCGCAGCCCCCAGCTAGCCAGGCAGGCTCAGGAGAGCTGTCTCTACCGGCCCAGGCCCGCTAAACCATCAGTCGCTTCAAGATCACCAGGGAGCGAGCTACCACCGGAACGGCTTGCGTGCCTGTAAAGACACGTTCCTCAGTGACAAAGCGCGGCTCTTTGGTATCGATCTCTACGGCCCAGGAGTCGCTGTTCAAAACCTCAGGCAGGTTAAACTCAATCGTCTCGTAGTGGGCGTTGAAAAACATCAGGAAGCTGTCGTCGCTGACGCGCTCGCCTTGAGGGCCAGGGCTGGGAATGCGATCGCCATTGAGAAACACAGCCATCGATTTCGAGTAGCCCACATCCCACTGTTCCTGAGTCATCTCGCTGCCATCGGGGTTGTGCCAGCTAATGTCGTTAACCTCTACCCCGTGGATCGCCTGACCCTGAAACCACTTGCGCCTCCGGAAGACCCGGTGCTGCTTACGGAAGTAAATCAGCTCCCGGCAGAAGTTAATTAGATCTTCGTTGCCCTCCGGCAACTCCCAGTCAAACCAGGAGATCTCGTCATCGTGGCAGTAGGCGTTGTTATTGCCCATTTGCGATCGCCCGATCTCATCTCCCCCCAATAGCATGGGCACCCCTTGTGAGAGCATCAGCGTGGTGAGGAAGTTGCGTCGCTGCTGTTCTCTTAGCTGCAGCACCTCCGGATTGCTGGTGGGACCTTCTTCGCCACAGTTCCAAGAGCGGTTGTGGCTTTCGCCGTCCTGGTTGTCTTCACCGTTGGCCTCGTTGTGCTTATCGTTGTAGCTGACCAGGTCGTTAAGCGTAAAGCCGTCGTGGGCCGTGATGAAGTTGATGCTGGCGTTGGGCTGTCGTCCATTCATCTGGAAATAGAGATCGGGGCTGCCGGTGAGGCGGTAGGCAAATTCGCCCAGCATCTCATCTTCGCCCCGCCAGAAGTCGCGTACGGTGTCGCGATAGCGGCCATTCCACTCCGACCAGTTGACCGGAAAGTTACCGACTTGATAGCCACCTGTACCCACATCCCAGGGTTCAGCAATCAGCTTCACCCCAGCTAGAACTGGGTCTTGGTGAATCAGGTCAAAGAAGGCAGACAGCCGATCCACGTCGTACAGTTCGCGGGCCAGGGCCGAGGCCAGGTCAAAGCGGAAGCCATCGACGTGCATCTCGCTGACCCAGTAACGCAGGCTGTCCATGATCAGCTTTAACACCTGGGGGCTACGCATGTGTAGAGAGTTGCCGCAGCCTGTGAAGTCCATGTAGTAGCGGGCATCGCCCTCTACTAACCGGTAGTAGCTGACGTTATCAATTCCACGCAGTGACAGGGTGGGCCCCATGTGGTTGCCCTCGCCAGTGTGGTTATAGACCACATCGAGAATCACCTCAATGCCGGCTCGGTGCAGCGCCTTCACCATCTCCTTAAACTCAGACACCTGCTCCCCTAAAATGCCGCTGGAGCTGTAGCCGGAGAAGGGGGCCAGGTAGTTAATGGAGTCGTAGCCCCAGTAGTTACGCAAGTTTTTGCTCGCCAAGTGCCCTGGCACCGACAAAAAGTGGTGAATCGGCATCAGTTCGACAGCGGTAATGCCCAACCGCTGCAAGTGTTCGATCGCAACCGGGTGGGCCAACCCGGCATAGGTGCCCCGCAGTTCCTTAGGGATATCCGGGTGCTGTTTGGTAAAGCCTTTGACGTGGACTTCGTAAATGACGGTATCGTGCCAGCGGGTCCGCAGCAGCGCATCGCCTTCCCAGTCAAAGGTTTCATCGACCACCACCGACTTGGGCATCAGTTCGGCGCTGTCTAGTTCTGAGTAGGAGAGGTCTTCGTCGGGGCTCTCCCAGTCGTAGCCAAACAGCTCAGGGCCATTGCCAACTTCCCCTGCGATCGCTTTGGCGTAGGGGTCGATCAGCAGCTTATTGGGGTTGAAGCGATGGCCTTCGTGGGGCGCGTAGGGGCCATACACTCGGTACCCATACTGCTGCCCCGGTCCAATGCCAGGAAGATAGCCGTGCCAGACAAAGTTGCTTACTTCTGTCAGCGGCACCCGTGTTTCCTCTCCATCTTTATCAAAGAGGCAGAGGTCAACAGCCGTTGCATGTTCAGAAAAGAGAGCAAAGTTGGTACCTTTTTGATCCCAGTGAGCTCCTAGGGGGTAAACGTCCCCAGGCCAAACCGCAACGTGCATATATTAAACTCCACTGATAAATCAGTTGATAGTGATGGTAGTGACTGAAGTTGAAAAAAAGCCCTACTTTGAACCTGGGCAGGTCCAACTGGGGCTTTTAGACATTACAAAGCCTGCTAGTACACTAGCAAAACCAATAGAGCAGGCAATCTACCCCAAGCGAGAATCATCAAGCCACAACCGCTTGCCTCTGCTCTAAAGCGTCAGACGGGTGAACAATTTCGATTATGATGCAGTAGTGGTTTTTGCCGGTAAAGCTTGTCTGTGCTGGCAAAATCTTGTGTTTTAGATAGGGAGTGCCTCATGACCGAGGCGATGCTACAGCACACTTCGCACCTAGATCAGCCGGCGCTAGACCTAGATGCGCTCAATCAAACTTTTAGCAATGCTGACGCCATCAAGCTGGTGCAGTGGGGCGCTGAGACTTTTGGCGGTGGCCTGGTGATGAGTACCAGCTTTGGCATTCAGTCGGCCCTAATGCTCCATCTAGTGACCCAGGTGATTCCCAGAATTCCCGTAATCTGGGTAGATACGGGCTACTTACCGGCAGAGACGTACCGCTTTGCTGAGGAGTTGACCACTCGGCTGAATCTCAATCTGCAGGTTTATCAGTCGCCCCTGAGTCCGGCCCGCATGGAAGCCCTCTACGGACAGCTTTGGGAGCAGCAGGATGTTGATTCGCTCAATCGCTACGACCAGATCCGCAAGGTTGAGCCGATGCAGCGAGCCCTGAGGGACTTGGGCGCAACGGCCTGGTTGGCGGGGTTGAGAGCAAACCAAACCGACCACCGCAAAACGCTGCAGCCGCTTGGCCTACAGGGTGGACGTTACAAGCTTCTGCCTATCCTGCGCTGGAGTTCGAAAGACATATACGACTATCTGGTCGCCCACGATCTGCCTTACCATCCGCTCTTTGATCATGGCTACGTGACCGTAGGTGATTGGCACTCCAGTCGGCCCCTGACCGCTGACGACAGTGACGAGCGCAATACCCGCTTTAATGGGCTAAAGCAGGAGTGCGGGCTGCACCTGCCACAGACTGCAGAAGAGGCAGAGAGTTTAAACTCCAGCTCGCTCTAGCCGCTCTCTGCTAGCAACAGCAAAAGGCTTCATGCTACAAGTGGCCTTTACTGTTCGCTTTGCTATGCCCTTTGGAGATACCTTACACGCTGCTAATGCCCTAATTGTGGGAGCCAACCAAGGCATCGGCCTGGGCTTTGTTCGGCAGTTGCTGTCTGACCAGCGCTACTCGCGCATCTATGCCACCTACCGCACCCCTGAGCGGGCTGAAGCCCTATTTGCCCTCCAGAAAGAACAGCCAGAACGCCTGCATTGCCTACCGCTCGACCTGACGGATGAGGCTCAGATTGAGGGCGCGATCGCAACCCTCAGCACCCTAACGCCCCAGCTCCACCTGGTGCTTTCCTGCGTCGGCCTGCTCCACGAGGGCGACCTGCAGCCCGAAAAAAGCCTGCGCCAGCTCAATGCTGATCAACTGCTGCGCTACTTCCAGGTCAACAGCATCGGGGGAGCGCTGCTAGCCAAGCAGTGCCTGCCCCTACTCAAGCACTCAGCGCCCAGCGTCCTCGCCGCGATCTCGGCCAAGATCGGCAGCATTGGCGACAACCAGCTGGGCGGCTGGTACGGTTACCGAGCCTCGAAAGCCGCTCTGAATATGCTGTTTCGCACCGCTGCCGTGGAGTACAGCCGCAAAAGCCCGAAGACGATTCTGGCCCTGCTCCACCCTGGCACCACCGACACCCAGCTCTCACAGCCTTTTCAGCGAGGGGTGCCGCCCGAAAAACTGTTTCCCGTGGAGCGAACGGTCGCTCAGCTAATGGCGGTGATTGAAAAATTAGAGTCAACCGACAGCGGCGAATTCTTTTCCTGGGACGGCAGCCGCTTACCTTGGTAAACCCAATTCAGCCCCCTATTTGGCCCTCATTCAGACAGATTGTCCATGCAGGTCAGCGCCAGGAAAGCTAGGGTCTAGGTATTGCTTTTCAATATTTTCTATGGACTTGCTTGAGAGCATCGGCATCGGCCTGGGGCTGGGGGCAGCGGCAGGCTTTCGTATTGTTGCGCCGTTTTTGGTGCTGAGTGCGGTGGCCCTGTTTGGCCATGTCCCACTGGCGGACAATCTGGATTGGCTGGGCACCTATCCCGCCTTCATTGGCCTGCTGGTAGCCTTGGCCTTTGAGATGCTGATCTACTTCATTCCTTGGCTGGACGCGCTCGCCGAAACCGTGGCGCTGCCGCTGGCGACGGTTGCCGGAACGCTGCTGATGGCCCTGGCTACTAATCAGCTCGATCCCTTTGCTCAGTGGAGCCTGGCAATTATTGCGGGCGGTGGCACCGCAGCCACAGTTAGGGGACTGAGCGGCTTCACACGGCTCGTCTCGACTGCCACCACAGGCGGACTGGCGAACTTTTTAATTGCGATCGCAGAAATCCTCGGAGCCCTGCTGCTGTCGTTTCTGGCCCTAGCCCTGCCGCTGGTGGTCTTGGTCGTCGTCGCTGTGATGCTTGCGATCGCAATCCAATTCGCCCTAAAAACCTACCAAAATTCTCGCTTGCGGACTCCCGAAGACGCTGCCTGATCCCCGCCTCACAGAAGGGAGACAATTTCGGCCATCAGAGCATCTATCTCCGACTCCAGCGTTAGGTAGTGAACGCAGGCCCGCACACAGTGAGGCGACAGCAGCACCCGCAGCAAAAAGCCGCGATCTTCTAAGTCTTTGACCAGCTGCCGATGCCGCTGCGGCGAGGGCACCCCCTGCTCCAGCACGTAAAAAGAGATCAGGCCCGACTCCGGTGGAGCCGAGCGCAGGCACTGAATGCCCGGCAGTTCATTTAGCCGCTGCCAGAGATAGTGGCTGAGCTGACAGATGCGCTGGTAGCGTTGCTCGGCAGTGCCCCAGGTGTGGTGGGTTGCGATCGCAGCCTCCAGCCCTGCCATCAGCGCAAAGTCTGAGGTTGCCACCTCATAGCGCTGGGCAGTCGGCTGCCAGCCCGTGGGGTTAGCGCTGGCATCAGTGGTAATGCCGCGCCAGCCAATATACGTGGGCTGGATCTGCTCTAACACCCCAGGCCGTACATAAAGCCCGCCTAACCCCGCTGGCCCGCACCACCACTTGTGCCCAGTAAACGCATAAAAGTCGATTTCTAGATCCGTCAGATTGAGCGGCAGCGACCCCACCGACTGCGCCGCGTCCACATGCACCAGCACCGGACGGGCCTGAGCATGACAGAGCTGAGCAATCGACTTGAGCGGCAGCACTTGTCCCGTATTCCAAAGAATGTGGCTGACCACCAGCATTCGGGTCTGAGGCTGCAGGTGCTGAGCAATCACCGCTACCGGGTCGCCCCCATTGAGCGTACTGAGAATTGGGCAGGTGCTGGCTGTCACTCCAAAGCGGCGACAAATCTCCTGCACCGCCGCTATCACCCCCGGATGCTCACAGTCCGTCATCAAAATGTGGTCGCCCGCCTGCCAATCCACGCCCCAGAGAGGAATGTTGCAGCCCACCGTTACATCTTCAGTCAGGGCAATTGCCTCTACCGGAGCCCCCAATTCCCCCGCCATCGTTTGCCGCATCGCCGCCCCGACAGCCCCTACCCACTGGTTCACCTGAACCGAAAACGGCCCCTCCTGCTGAGTACGTTCGTGAGCCTGCAAAATAGCATCAAGCGCGGCGCGGGGCATGGGTCCCTGACCGCCGTAGTTGAAATAGGTTTTATTGAGCAGCGCCGGAAACTGCTGCCGGAAGATAGCCAGGTCAGTCTGAGTTGAAGAAGGTGAATTCACAGGCCAAGCCATCAGTTGCATCTAGATCTTTTTCCAGTGTGAGGGATAACCGGATTTCCCGGAGCCTCTAAGTAGGGTTCTCCTTTCGGTTTTCGTTGACTAAAATTGTGGAACCTCAGATTTTGCAGTAGGCGCAGGAGTCTGCGCCCCTAACTAGAGGTACCTAGAGACAGACTCATCGACAGACCTTCAAGAATAGAAAAAGATGCTTCCCCTCTTGCATATCGTTTATTCCTGTGCTGTCATCTGTCGTAATACGGTATAACTGTCAATAAGGCATGTTCATCTTGTGGAAGGTGCTGAGTCCGGTTGGCTTATGCTGATCCGGTTTGAGGTTTCGCTACCGCCACCATTACTTAAAGGCTCTAGTTGCGATGATCCCGTGGGGATGTGGCCCGTGTTCCAACCCATGCTCTACTGCTTCAGCTAGTTCGCAGAAGCAGGAACCGCTTCGTCTAGGCTTGCTGCCGTGGCTGACGAAACAGGTTATATCCAGGCTGACGCTGTTCTGTTCTCCTGCCTCCATACATCACCTTGTCTGCTAGTTACCCCCTGCCGCAACGACCTGAGTCGGGGGGTGGCCATCTAGCCCCCCTGAGATTTCCGTCTGAAACAATTACCCCCAACTCAAAAACGCCCGTTCGCTGGCTGACTGATGATCTCCTGTTTCACTATCAGCGCTGCAGCCGACGGGCGTTTTTAGATCTATACGGCAGCTCTACAGCCAAAGACCCCCCTAGCGACTACCTAGCCAAACTCAGGCAAGACAGCACTGTGCATCGCTCCAGCGTGATGCAAGAGTACGAGCCGCTGCACCGACCGCGCTACCCCAAAGGAGACTGGACAGCAGGTGCAAAGGCAACTCAAGATTTGATGGCTCAGGGCATCGATGCGATCGCACAGGCCGTTTTAGTTGCCGACTCCGCTGTTGAAGGCATTCAGCTAGTCAGCCAGCCCGATCTGCTGATCAAGCAGCCCGGCTGGTCTCACTGGGGCAACTGGACCTACACCACTATTGACATCAAGCTAGGCAAAAAACCCAAGCTCGACTATCAGGTGGTTGCGGCCTTTCATGCCTATGTCTTGGCGCGAGTACAGGGCATGTGGCCAGAAACTAGCTGGCTGGCTCTGCGCGAAGGCAAAATCTATGCCGTAGACCTAGAGCGGCAGCTGCTCAAGCTCCAAGACACGCTCAACGGCTGCCTTTACGACCTACGCCAGTTAGAGCCGCCCGAAGTTTTTATCTCCCATAGCCGCTGCGACCTCTGCTACTGGTTTAGCCACTGCTACAGCAGCGCTAAAGCAGAGCAACACCTCTCTTTGCTGCCGGGAGTCACTCCCGCTCGCTATGTCTTCTTGCAGGAGCGCCACCTGACCACGGTTGAAGCGCTAGCCGCCGCCAACCCCCAGCAGCTCGCGCCGCTGCCCGGCTTTGGTGAACCTGTGGCCGAAAAGCTGGTGCACCAGGCCCAAGCCCTACTGGGCAACCGTGCGATCGCACGCACTACGCCCCATCCACCCCAGACCTTTGCGCTGCACCCGGCTGATCTGCCCTCTGCCGAAGTCGAGCTGTACTTTGACATCGAGGCGGCCCCCGACCAAGATCTGATCTATCTACACGGTGTTTTAGTCGTCGACTATCGCACTGGAGAAGAAACCTTCCATGCCCTGCTGGCAGAATCTCCCGAAGCCGAGCAAACTGCCTGGGCGCAGTTTTTGGAGCTGGTGCACGACTACCCCACCGCACCGATCTATCACTTCTGCCCCTATGAAGCTCAGACTGTGCGCAAACTAGGCCAGCTCTTTGGCACCCCCGACCCAGTTATTGAAACGCTGCTGACTCGGTTCTTTGACGTCCACAAAAGCATTACCGAGTCTGTTACGCTCCCGGTCGAAAGCTACGCCCTCAAGCATATCGCCCGCTGGATTGGCTTTGACTGGCGCGATGAAGGGGCCAACGGAGCCCAATCCATTTGCTGGTACAACGCCTGGCTAGAGACGTGCGATCGCACCTACCTCGAAGCCATCCTCCGCTACAACGAAGACGACTGCCGCGCCACCTATCGCATCAAAGACTGGCTAACAAAGTTTGCCCAGCCTTTCTGGTACCCCGAGGCTTAAGCCCTACCCAAAATTTTTAGGCCAACTTCCTGGAACAAACTTTTGGAAAATGTTTGACAAAAGCTACCAAAGCTTGTCATTATATAAATCGCCTCACCTGAGGCACCTCGGACGAGGAAACCCCTCTACGAGGGACTGTAGTTCAATTGGTTAGAGCACCGCCCTGTCACGGCGGAAGTTGCGGGTTCGAATCCCGTCAGTCCCGTTAAGTCAACAAAGAAATTACTTAACTCGTGGATGAGCTAGGCAAGCTAATAATTCATCCTTCCGCCAGGGGATGATGCGCATAGCCTGTCGCTTTAGCGTAGCCATGCAGCAGGCTATGCGCAGCATTAGTAGGTGTGTAATCTAACTGTGTTCATTCACCAAGTTACCTAACTTCTAACTAAAAGCTGCCTATCTAACGGCTAAGAGCATCCTATTCGCTCTCATACGGCGACTTTAGGGCTTAACTTGGGCGATCCGGTAAATAGGTTGCGATCGCAGCTTGGAGAAATAGCTGAGACATAGAAATACCTCGTTTCTGGGCTACTTCCTTCAGCTCTTGGTGGATGTCCTTAGGCACCGTTATGCGAACCGTGGTCTTCTTGGTGGGATCTATCGGCATCTATTAGGCAACATTAGGGCAACATTTCACCACAACAACTAAGCAGCCTAAGGAGAAAACTGCAAAGTCCCCAAAACAAGGAAGGTTGCGGCCTAACTCGCCAGCAGGACTTTAAACCCAACAAAGACACTAGACACACAAAAGGGCGTGTGGCTGCACGCCCTACGGGAGATCAGGTTTAGTAACGTCTAGGTAGTTCTTGTCTTACTCGGGCGCTTCGAGAGGCTCAGGGGCTTCGATAGACTCAATCACATTTTGAGTTCCATCCACCTCAGCACCAGTCTCAGCATCAAAATCAAAATCTCCTGACTCCTCAAACAACGCTGGCTCGACTTCACTGGCTTCGAGCATCAGATCCTCTGCTCCAGGTTCCTCAAGCAGCTCATCGGTTTCAGGTTCTTCTAGGTCTGCTTCACTCATTGGGCCATCAGTAGGCACCTCTTCGCTTTCTGGCAGCTCCAAGCTCTCCTCAGGGGCCACCAGTACACCAGGGGGTTCCATCGTCTCCTGAGCAAAGAGGGGCAGTCCCGCCGTTAGGCTCACCAAAACAGCCGTTCCTATTGCCAGGGTAAATGCACGATTCAGGCTCATACCACCATCTCCATACAGTCACAACACAATCACGACATAGCCGCAACAAACATTGGGCAGCCGCAGCAGGCGAACCCAGGTAAGCATCAATTGCGAGAGCTTAGCATGGCGCTTAAAGATGAGTCTGTATCTCTTGCGATAGAGAGAGGCCTCCCGCTTCGGACGGAGAAAGGGCTATAGGACGATTCGTTACGATCGACAGACTGGAGAAACTGCAGCCTCCAATAAAAATCACGCTCAACCCATTAAAACGACTGTCACAAAGAAGGTAAATCATGCCCCAGACTCTGAAAGAACAAATTGCGGCAGACCTGGAAAAGGCAAAAGCTGAAGGGGGGCTGCGAAGCGAGCGAATTCGAAGCATTTTTAAGCAGGCAATCGCAGAGGCCCTACGAGAAGTCAAAGCCGGTTCTGGCGAAATTCGCTATGTAGCTAGAGACGCAATCGTAACTGCCTTTGAGCACGTTAAGGGCAGCAGCGCCGACGCCGCAGCCGACATTCAAGCCTCTATTGAGGGCACAGTAGAAGGCATTATCGGACCGAAGCAGGATGCCATTTCATCTACCCAAGCCCAAATTAAAGAGCTGCAAATCCAGGTAGATCAAGCCGAAGCAGCCCTACAAGCTGACGTTGAGAGCGCCCTAAGCGAAATTGAAACGGTCAGCCAAGATCATCCTGAAAACGTTCAGCCTTGGGTCAGGAAAACAACTCAAACAATTCGAGACAGCGAAGGATTTGCAACACTAATGGAGCAATACGCCAAGCTGAGAGCCCAACTATCCGTCCTAGATGCCAATCTAGCTGCCCGCTATGGTGAGCGCTACGAAGATGTTAAGGGGCATTTAGATCAGGCCAAGGTTTGGTACGACGAAGCTCGCGTTCGATCTGAGGCCAAAGGGATAACACCTGTGCAAGAGACTCAGACAGAATTTGAAGTTAAACTGACTGAACTCGGTGGCGTTGCCGCTCGCAAAGAACGGCAGATCAAAGCCCGGCTCAAAGAGCTTTGGGAGTCGGCTAGAAAGATTAATGCCTAACAGCCAAGCCCTATTCTAAAGGCAGCTACAGGTTATCTCCAGTAGGGGCGCAGACTTCTGCGCCCATTGTGCCTTTCGCAGCGATTTGGCATACCCAGAAGAGACATTTAGTAGGTTGGGTTGAATGAAGTGAGGTTCAACCAACAACTGCAAGACCTGTTGAATTACCTGGCTAACCCAACCTATTGAAATACTAACCCACTAGCTTAATAAAGCTAAGACAGTGCACAGCTATTGCACCGAGCACAAGCTTTTGTGCTCGGTGCAATAGCTGTAGCTGCGATTAGATTTGGTATCGCAATGAGAAAAATTTCAGAAAATAAAATAAGCGACCAGGAGAGAGTGCAACGCAGCCCCTCTTAATCGCTTAAAGGTCTTAAGTTATCAGGTCTCAGATAGCTAAAAACAGCTAAAAACCTAGATACCCTGACCGACATTGTCATAGTGCTTGGTCACAGCCCACACGCCGTGGATCATGCCCGGTAAATAGCCCAGTAGGGTCAACAGCACGTTGATAATTAGGGTGCTGCTAAGACCATAGGTCATAAACACCCCAACGGGAGGAATCAAAATCGATAGAACAATACGAAGCAGTTTCATGGCACTTCTGTTCTCAAGAGAAACAGCATTAACAGGGAAATTTTACTTCCATTGCATACCAGCTTAAAAGATTCACCCAAAACAGCCACATACCCTAGATAGATATCAAGCTCACCCCAAGCTGATTACAATCGTCAATAACGACTATTAACGCCTCCACGCAAATCCCCTAATTTAGGAGGAAACTCTATGTTACTTTACCTGTTCAGCATTCTATCGACCGCACTGGCTCTGCTGGTTGTAGATATCCTTTTCAAGGGTGTTAGTCTGGCTAACTTCCCAGCAGCCATGATTGCAGCTGCAGTTATTGGCCTGGTCAACAGTTTCATTCGACCCATCCTGTCAGTTCTATCTCTGCCTATTAACTTTGTGACCTTAGGAGCGTTCTCCTTAGTTCTCAATGGCTTTTGCTTCTGGCTAGCCTCTTTATTTACTCCTGGTTTTGCCGTTCACGGACTGGTTGCCTTCCTAGTAGGTCCGGTAATCTTGTCAGCGGCTTCTACTTTCTTGAACCGGTATCTGGGCGAACGGGAACTGCCGCTCTTTAAGGGTCGCGCTACCTCTACCCTCGAATCTAGTGATTCGAACATTTAAGCTAGGTTCAAACATTGAACCCCAGCTTTCATCGTAGATCTACCGAATCGTCAAGCCCGATAAAATCTATAGTCTACGTTTGCCCAAGCGCCGACAAACAAGCCTTATAAAGTCAATTGCACCTTAATTACTGCATTGACTGGGGAGTGTTGTTATGCGTCTCTGGGCAATTTTGCTGTCTGCATGTGGGGCTATTCACTAGTGTGGAGCTGCTTGCCACTTTGAAAGGGAAAGGTAGTTTAGAGTTATCCATTCATGCCTATGCAAGTGCTGGACTGGCTTACAACACTGACGGGCCGAGCAGCCTTGAGCCGAAGTGCTTGCTGGGGTGGACATAGGGTTAGGGGCGGTTGAGGCGTTGACGCAAAGCTGCCTATAATTTTTCAGACCACCATTTCCGATACAGATACTGAGATGGTTAGGGCAATTAATTACGCTCTTTAGGCCCAAGAGTTAACTATGCTTTCTTTAAAGAAGCAAGCTCAACTGTCAGCCTTAGAACATTTTTTTGGGGTGCGATCGCTCATAATACTCAGTAATTTTACGGGCTGAGTCGCATCACCATGAGATCATTCAACACCTGGGTTCCAGGGCTGCTTTCGGTTGCCGGACTGCTTGGCAGTATTGCTCTCCCAGCCGAAGCAGCTTTGCTAGTTGGCAATACTGCCAGTAATAATATTGTCGCTTTTGACGAGATCAGCGGTCAATTCTTGGGTGAGTTTGTCTCATCTAGCAGTGGGTTAGACTCTCCAGATACCTTCCTGTTTGGCCCCGACGGCAACCTCTATGTCAGCAGCGGCACTACCCCTGAAAACTCAGCTATTTTTCGCTTTAACGGCAAGAATGGGGCCTTTATCGACAAATTTGCGGTAGGGGGTGGGCTGTTTCGGCCCTACGGGCTAGCCTTTGGCCCTGATCAAAACCTCTATGTCAGCAGCTTTTTGTCAGACCAGATCTTGCGCTACGACGGCACGACAGGCGCTTTCCTAGACGTGTTTGCCTCAGGCGATGGGGTCACGCCTGAGGGGCTCAACGGGCCTAACGGACTGCTGTTTGGCCCCGATGGCAAGCTCTATGTCACCACCCAGGGCAGCGTTGCTAAAGACGGTACTCCTGACTTCTCTGTTGGCTTTCCCAGCCTGATCTTGCAGTACGACATTGGCACTGGTCAACGCTCGACGTTTGCCGATCGACCCACGCCTTCCCCTGAAGGGTTTGGCTTTGTCAGTTTCCTTGGGCTAGCCATTGGACCCCAAGATGGCGATCTCTACGTCAGTGACTTTGCCAATGACCTGCTTCGCTACGATTTTGAGACGGGCGCACTGGAAGAGGTACTACCGACCAACTACACTGGCACCCAGCCCAGCAATAACTTCATTGGCAGCCTCGCCTTTAGCCCAGAGGGCGATCTGTTTAACGTCGGCTTTGATCTAACGCCAGGAAATGTAGGGTCGGTGCTGAAGTTTGATCGCGACACTAAAGAGCGTTCTCTGTTTGTCAGCAACAACGGCAACCTCAAGCGCCCAATTGGGCTGCTGTTCGCACCCTCAGTCAAGGTGCCAGAACCGGGTGCGATCGCAGCCCTCGCCTTCACCGGTCTCAGCCTTCTGAGCCTACGCCGCAAACCAGTTGTCTAAAGCTCAACAGCCCTGTTACCGCTTGGGTCGAGTAATCCGCCGCTCTTGGCGCGCCAGCGATCGAATCAGCGGGATGCGGGGCTGGCGGTCACGAATTTGACGACCAAAGCGACGAATCGGCTCTGGCAGTACGATCTCTACAGGTTCGCCACCTAGGGTAGTCCACCAGGCATTAACTATCCCTCCGGCCAAACCTGCGATCGCACCAAACAAAATGCTGCTCAAAACCGAGTAGCCCAGCAGCACCAGCAGCAGCAAAAACGTCAGCCAGAGTCGCAGAGCCGTAGGAACAATCTTGTCAATCACGGCGCATCCCTAATAAGGGTAAAAACAAACAGCACAGTCAGCCTGACTCTTTTCCTAGATACAGGTCATTGGCTGTTCCCAACTATACTGGCTACCTGTTCCAAGAGATTGCCAGTTGTATCCACCGTTGTAACATACCGCTGTTCCTCCAGCGTGAACGGCTCCATTGACTGGTTCTCTAGCACCGCCACCGTGGCATCGGCAATGTCGCCCTGCCGCCCCTGCACCCGTGCCTTCAGCACCTCTAGCGGAGCCTCACAGTAGACAATCCGTAGCGGCATAGCCTGGACCTGAGCCTGCTCAATGGCTGGCTGACGCATAGCTTGGCGGTCATACTTAGCATCTAGCACTACCGAGTAGTTACTCTGGGTTAGCATCAGCCCAATATCTAGCAGCCGCTGGTAAGTTTTCTGGCTCATTTCTGGGGTGTATAGGTTAGCCGCTCCGCGCTCCTGCAGCGGCACCTCAGCCAAGTGCTTACGCACCGCATCCGAGCGTACTTGAATTGCGGCTGCTTGCCGGGTCAGCTCGCGCGCCGTGGTTGACTTGCCCGACCCCGACAGCCCAGCCATCAGGAACAGCTGTCCCACCTTCGGCTGAACATACGACCAGGCTAGCCGGTAATATTTGGCAGCTGCGGCCTCAGCCTGTTGCTTAGTCTCCTGAGGCACTGATGGATCATTCAGCAAAAAGGAAGTCACCTTGGCCCGCACATATGATTGACGGCTCACGTACAGCGGCAGCACCTGCAACCCTTCCCAATCCCCCGTCTGCTCCACATAGTGACTCAGAAAAGCAGCGCTGAGGTCAGTTCGTCCCTGCACCTCCAAGTCCATCACAATGTAGGCGATGTCAAACATGACATCGACAAAGCGAAAAGGCTCATTAAATTCAATGCAGTCAAACAGCAGCAGCTGATCTTGCCAGTAGCAGATGTTGTTTAAGTGCAGGTCGCCGTGACAGGCCCGAATTTTGTTTTGCTGCATCCGCCGCTGAAACAGGGCTGGTTGCTCAGCAAAGAAGCGATCGGTGAATGCTCGGGTCTGATCAAACTGCTCCTGAGTTTGAGGGCCGCCAATGTAGCTCACCGTCTGGTCGTAGTTCTCATCAATCGACTGTCGCACCTGAGGAATTTCGCCAAAGGAGCGAATATAGTCGCTGGTTTCGGCCTGCTGGTGGAAAGTTGCGATCGCTTCTGCCAAATTTCTTAGCAGATCCTCCGTCAGCCGTCCCTGCTCAAAAAAAGTGCTCAGCAGCGTGTTTTGAGGAAATTGCCGCATTTTAACGGCGTACTCAACCGGTGTCCCTGCCTCGCTCAGCGCAAAGCCTGCGCCTGCCTCCACAATCGGCACTACCTCCAGATACAGAGAAGCTGCCCCCCGCTGATTTAACCGCAGTTCTTCCTCGCAAAAGTGGCGGCGCTTTTCCAACGTAGCGTAGTTCAAAAAGCCAAAATCGACCGGCTTTTTGAGCTTGTAGGCATATTCTCCAGTTAGCAGCACGTAGGAAACGTGGGTCTGCATCAGCCGAATTGGTTCCGTCACCGGATGGGGGTAGAACTGCGGCTGCAGCATCTGCTGAACAATCGGCGGCAGGGCGGTTTCAGTCATGCATCACTCCAATAAAAAAGCCAAGGTCGTTTCCCTTGGCTAGAACTCATCTTAGATTCATGGGGTGCCCTGTAGGATGGGCAAAGGGCGATAGCCCGTGCCCATCTTCTAGAGCTTTCGAGGGTATAGGCTTTGATGAGCACGCTTGCTTTGCCCATCCTACGGAACTAGACGCGCTACTGCCCTATCCTCAACAGCTACTTTTGAACAAAGAAGCTGATGTGGTAAATCTCTTTTTTCCAAGGGTGGGTCTGTACTTCCTGCACAATTGCCTCACCGTTCCAAGACAGGTCAGGGATATTGACCATAATCGGGGTTTCTTGAACCTTGGCCTTGCGAAGCAGAGTCGACATCTCGCGCTCATTGACGGTCAGGGAGATCGAGTTGGCCCCATCATGGCCGTAGAGCACTGCGGGGAGCAGACCTTGCCGGCGCAGTGCATTAGGCTTGGATTTGGGGTCGCGCTTGCTGCATTCAATTGTCAGTTCCATGGGAGTTTCTCACCGTTAAAATTGTTTGTTCAAAAACAGACACTGGCTAAGCCACTTGGGGCGCACCATTCTCGTAGAGCAAAGCCCGCTTAGGGCCATGAATGGGATCTTCCACAATGATGGTCTGATCCCGACTGGCCCCAAGCGACACAATAGCGATGGGCACTTCCATCAGCTCTGCCAAAAACTTCAGGTAGTCCAGGGCTTGCTTGGGCAAATCTTCCAATGAGCGGCAGTGCTCGGTAGACTGCTTCCAGCCTGGAAAAGTCTCATAGATCGGCTTGCAGCGGGCAAACTGACCTGCACTGCCGGGCAGCTCTTTGCAGATCTGACCATCAAGCTCGTAGGCCACACAGACCTTGATCTCCTCAACTTCATCCAGCACGTCTAGCTTGGTAATCGCGAGACAGTCCAATCCGTTGATTCGTACAGCATAGCGACCAATCACCGCATCAAACCAGCCGCAGCGGCGGGGTCGTCCAGTGGTCGTGCCAAACTCTGCACCGCGATCGCCTAGCAATGCCCCAATCTCTTCCTTGAGTTCGGTTGGGAAAGGGCCTTCGCCTACGCGGGTTGTGTAGGCCTTGGCAACGCCGATCACGCGGTCAATCACCGTCGGGCCGATGCCGGTACCAATGCAGGCTCCTCCAGCCACCGGATTAGAAGAGGTGACAAAGGGATAGGTGCCATGATCCAGGTCTAGCAGCGTGCCCTGGGCTCCCTCAAACAGCACATTCTTGCGCTGGCGAATGGCGCTATAGATGTGCAGAGAGCTGTCGATAATGTGGGGCCGCAACCGCTCAGCATATCCAGCGTATTCTTCGATGACGCTGGCCGGGTCAAGCGGCTCCAGCCCATACAGTTTCTCTAGAATGCCGTTCTTATACTGAATCGTCCACTCTAGCTGCTGGCGCAGGGCTTCGTAGTCCATCAGATCGATGACTCGAATGCCGATGCGCTCGGACTTATCTGCATAGGTCGGGCCGATCCCGCGCTTGGTTGTGCCAATTTTGTTGCTGCCGCGTCGCTCTTCCGATGCCTGGTCGATGAGGCGATGGTAGGGCATGGTGACGTGGGCAGTCTCGGAAATGTATAGCCGCTCGGTTGAAATGTTGAGCGACTCTAGCATATCAAGCTCTTCGATCAGCGCCTTCGGGTCAATGACCGTCCCACAGCCAATCACACACTCTGTATCAGGGTACAAAATGCCGGACGGAATGAGATGGAGCTTGAAGGTTTGATCTTTGACAACCACGGTGTGGCCTGCGTTGACGCCGCCCTGGTAGCGGACGACAACATCGGCTGACTTGCTCAGCAGGTCAGTGATTTTGCCTTTACCTTCATCGCCCCACTGGGCACCAATTACAACGACGTTAGCCAAGGGAATTCAGGTGCTAGAGTTCACACAAATTCCCATTATCGTCACCGATTGTCGCTAGTGTCAATCGGGTCAGCAGTATTGAGCAAATTTGAATTCGGGCTCTACCGCTCAAAACAAATGTGTCCCACAATATACCCACTATGGGGATTGTGAGCTAGAACAGACTAATACCTTTTTTTACAGATTTTTAAGTTTTCTGGGTTTTTGAAGTCCTATCCTTTAGCGAACTCTACCGCGAGGGCACCATGAGTCTTTATGCAGAACTGCACCGTCACCTGGGAGGATCAGTCGTTCCTCGAATCCTGTGGCGGTATTTTGAGCGCAACCGCTCTGACTTAGCTCAGAGGTTTACAGGCTACTCCGACTTTGAGGAGTTTTTTACCCGGCCCCGCAATACTTTATCAGAGTATTTGGAGTTGCACACCCTGGTGGAAAGTGTGCAAACCCACGAAGCGCTGCCCTACTTTATCTACCGGCTAATCCGGGGCGCTTATATTTTTGAGAACCTAGCCTATTTAGAACTGCGCTACACGCCCTATCTGCGTACCCCCGAGCATCTGCCGCAGTCTGAGCGGATCGACAAGATGGCAGAAATCATTGAGATTGTCGGGCGGGCCAGTCAACAAACCGAGTATCCCATCGTTACTCGTCAGATTCTTTGTATGCACTCCCGGCTGCCCTATGAGGTGAACCGGGCCATTGTCGATCTGGCGGCTCAATACCCCAATTACATTTGTGCCGTTGATTTAGCTGGCGGAGATGCCCAGTACAGTGAGCGGCTAGATGAGTTTGTGGGTCTCTATGCCCATGCCCGTAGTTTGGGGCTGAACACTACCGGGCACCTCTATGAAACCACTGAGGGCTGTTACCCGAAACTGCTGCCCTACCTGATGCGAATTGGCCACGGCATTCAGATTCCGCTGCGGCATCCGGAGCTGCTGCGGGAAGTTGCAGCGCGGGGACAGTGCCTAGAGGTGTGCCCCACTACTTATCTAAAAACGGGAACGCTGCAGGAGATCAACCAGCTCAAGCCAGTGTTTGACCGCTGCTTTGATGAAGGGGTAGACATTGCTATCTGCACCGACAATGCTGGACTGCACAATGTGCGGCTGCCCTTTGAGTATGAAAGTCTGCTGACCCACGATGTCATCGGCTTTAACGAATTGAGAGCCTGTCAGGAAGCGGCTTTTCGCCATGCCTTTGCTTGGCCGCATCGCAAGCAGCCCAGTTCTCTGCTCACTGATGTGCTGCTGCGCCAGATCGACAATATGAGGGAGGACGAGCTGAGAGAGGGGGGAGCCGAAGATTCGCTGCTGCTGTCTTAAGAAGGGGCTGGGGGAGTCGGATTGGTCTTGTGCGACCGCACCCTCCAAAAAAGCAAATTCAACCGTTCCATGATCCGCGATAATGGAAAGGTTTTGAAGTTAGCGCGTTGCTTTCGAGCTGTTTTTCTAGAACCATGCGAACCCATTATTGCGGCCAAGTCCAGGCAGAGCACATTGGTAAAACCGTCACCCTCTTTGGCTGGGTAGATCGTCGCCGCGATCATGGGGGCGTTGTTTTTGTGGATTTGCGCGATCGCACCGGCATTGTGCAAATCGTCAGCGACCCTGAGCGGACCCCCGACTCCTATACAAGTGCAGAGCATCTGCGGAACGAATACGTTGTCCGCATTACCGGACGGGTGAGCCAGCGCCCGCCCGAGTCGCTCAACCCCAAGCTGCCGACTGGCGAAGTCGAAATCTACGCCGACGAGATCGTGCTGCTCAATGCAGTTCGTAAGCAGCTCCCTTTCCAGGTCTCTACAGCTGATACCGAGTCAGTGCGCGAAGACCTGCGCCTGCGCTATCGCTACCTCGACCTGCGCCGGGAGCGCATGGCTAGCAACCTGCAGACGCGCCACCAGATCATCAAATCCATCCGTCGCTTCTTGGAAGATCAGGAGGGGTTTGTTGAGGTTGAAACCCCCATTTTGACCCGCTCCACCCCAGAGGGGGCAAGGGACTATCTGGTGCCGTCGCGGGCTAATCCTGGGGAGTGGTTTGCGCTGCCGCAGTCGCCCCAGCTCTTTAAGCAACTGCTGATGGTGTCGGGGCTAGACCGCTACTACCAGATCGCTCGCTGCTTCCGCGATGAAGATTTGCGGGCCGACCGTCAGCCCGAGTTCACCCAGCTAGATATGGAAATGAGCTTCATGAGCCAGGATGAGATCCTGAGCCTTAATGAAGCGCTCGTGGCCCACATTTTCAAAGCAATCAAAGGCGTTGATCTGCCTCTGCCCCTGCCCCGGCTGACCTACGCCGAGGCAATGGAGCGCTACGGCTGTGACAAGCCCGATACCCGCTACGGCTTAGAGCTAGTTAATGTCTCTGACCTGGTCAAAGATTCGGGCTTTAAGGTCTTCTCTGGCGCTGTCGCCGATGGCGGTACCGTCAAAGTGCTGCCCATCCCTGGCGGCAACGACGCCATTTCGAATGTTCGTATTAAACCAGGCGGCGACCTGTTTAAGATTGCCGCTGAGGCAGGGGCTAAGGGATTGGCCTACATCCGGGTGCGCGACGGCAGCATCGACACCATCGGCGCAATTAAAGACAACTTGAGCGAGGCGCAAAAGCAGGAGCTGCTGGAGCGCACTGGGGCAGCCGATGGTCATCTGCTGCTGTTTGGCGCTGGCCCTACAGACACGGTCAATGCCACGCTAGACCGGCTGCGGCAAGCCATTGCTAAAGAGCTAAACCTGATTCCCCCCGATCAGCTCAATCTGCTCTGGATCACCGACTTCCCCATGTTTGAGTGGAATGAGGATGAGAAGCGCTTAGAGGCCCTGCACCATCCATTTACGGCTCCCCACCCAGACGATACCGCTGACCTCAAGACGGCTCGCGCCCAGGCCTATGACCTGGTGTTTAACGGCTACGAACTTGGCGGCGGTAGCCTGCGGATCTATCAACCCGAGATTCAGCAGCAGGTGTTTGAGGCTATCGGCCTGACCACCGAAGAAGCCCACGACAAGTTCGGCTTTTTGCTAGAAGCCTTTGAATACGGCACCCCACCCCACGGCGGCATTGCCTACGGCATCGATCGACTGGTAATGCTGCTGGTAGGCGAAGAGTCGATTCGAGATGCGATCGCATTCCCCAAAACCCAGCAGGCCCGCTGTCTGCTTACCAATGCACCTTCGGGTGTAGACCTGAAGCAGCTCAAAGAGCTTCACGTCGCCTCTACTTACGAACCCAAAGAAAAAGACGCATAGGTCCTTGTAGAGACGCGACTCGTCGCATCTCTATCGATAGAATGCTTTTGCAGCCCTGATAGGTCAGCGCTAGCACTAGTTGCGCGAAACGTTGCGAAACATCAAGGAACACAACGCAACGTACCAATTCTCAACTTGGATAGATAGCCTGCCTAGACTGTCACGTTAGGATGAGCAAAATGCATCCCGACTTGACAGACAACCATGCTGGTTATCATCCTTATCTTTGTCATTGGTCTCACTCCGGCCATTATTTCCGCTGTTCAAAGCTACCGGGCCAACCGGAAAGCCGCAGAACACGTAAATTATGCGCTGGAAGTGACTACTAACCAGGGTCTCAACGCCCTGCTGAGCCAAGACAAAGATATGCACTATGTAGAGGGCATGGGCTACATGGTGGGTGACATCACCTGCAGTCTAAATGCCAGGTCGCCCTATCTGCGCTGTGCCACCAATCCTCTAGGCCCCTGCGACGGCTGCAAAGAATACGCACCCAAGATCTTTGATCGCCAGTACTAGGTCTGAATTGCCTCTTTCCTAGCAGCTTTAGCGCAATGCACTGATTTTGCATAAGCCTGCTTTGTTTAGAATCTAATGCGTCACGCACTGCGATGAGGCACTTTACGGAATATCTATTGGGCAGACCTATTGAGATTAGGGAGGAGTGCGTGAGTCACGTTGTAAACCTGCCGCTACAGGTTCGGCCCTATCCCCCCCTACCTCACCGCGTCTTTTAACCGCCTAATTTCGACTTCACTAATGCCTGCACCTTAGCCCCATCGGCTTTGCCCTTCAGCTCCTTCATTGCAGGCCCCATCACTTTGCCCATATCCTTGGGAGACGTTGCCTCTGCCTGGGCAATGATGCCGTCAATCACCGCTTCTACCTCTTCATCAGAGAGCTGAGTGGGCAGATACTCCTCAAGAATAGCCAGCTCCTGAGATTCATTGTCAGCCAGATCGGTTCTACCGGCCTGCTTATACTGCTCAATTGAGTCTCGGCGCTGCTTGGCAAGCTGGGTCAAAACTTCAATTTCTTGCTCCTCGGTTAATGCATCCTGCCCGGAAGGACGCACAGTGGTTTCTTTTTCTAAAATGACTTTTTTAATGCTGCGAACAGTCTCTAGGCGCACTTTATCTTTGGCCTTCATAGCGGCCTTGATATCTTCGCCAATTCGATCCTTGAGGCTCATGGGTGAAACTTGTAAACGGCAAAACTTTGAGACAGCTGATTTCTAAAGCAAAGTGACACCACTACGGCTTTACCGTTCTAATCAGCTATTCCCTCATTTTATCCTGAGATTCACAGCCACTACTAGGCACATTCAGTGCTTGTCCCCAATGGAGGTAAAACAAGACGCTAGAGCCCAGACTAATTCCAGGTTACCCCCAGCTTACTTAGGCTAAGTTGGGATCACCCAGGGGATTTAAGAAGCACCAAGTTCTCTCTTTCCCGCCCAGAAGCATTTCCCGCAATAATAGACAGTACTAGAAGCAGCTCAGGAGTTCAACCGTACGGGGCTAATCCACATCTAACCGGCTCTACACTCCACGGCCACCTCGATTTAACCTGATCCTTGCCGCTAGGCTTCACGAGAGGTTACTGTTTCTCACTGACAGTCAAAGAACCGGCAGATTATCCTAGAGTTTTAGAGAGTTAAGGAGATGCGTGTATTTGGATGGGCTACTTTTGTATTAGGTATAGCACTAATGAGTCTAGGAACTGTCTACCCACCACCTGGAACGGTATCTTATTATTCTGAAGATGGAAAATTTACAATCCAGAAGTATCATAACAAGCCATATGAAACGGTTCTTCAGGAAAGAAGCAATATCATTTTTACAGGAGGCTTATTAGCAATCTGTGGGGCAATTTTTATTAGTCGACGTCGCAGAGAATAGCAGCTTGAAGGACTAGTGTCTTGGTGTCAAAGCTTCGTTAAAGGCAATCGCTAATCAAGTTTGAGACTTTTTGAGCCAGAGAAGCCGCTCGATATAGATTGTCACCAAGTTCAAGGTTTAAGGGTATTTTGGTTCTAAGGCCCAGCAATAATTTTGCTTAGCAAATAGAAATTTTTGAAGTAACCGTCAAGTTTGAACAATAAGCTTGTTGCTATGGAGATCGTAACCAAAAGATTTCTGCTGCGTGATTTCATTGAGTTAGATCGATCTCCATTCCTGAGCTATCAAGCTGACCCTCGCAGCCAGATCTTCTACGAACCAGGTGAAGCTAGTCCCGAAATTTCAGTCCGCTTGTTCGAGACATTTTGCACATGGGCTTCTGAGTGCCCTCGGCTCAACTACCAACTTGCGATTGTGCAACGGCGTGAACCCTATGTGCTTGTCGGTTGCTGCGGGTTGCGGGGAAGGGGGTGTGATGCAGGTGAGATGGAACTGGGAATCGAACTTGCACCAGATTATTGGGGACGATATGCCTACGCGATTGAGGTTGGGCGCGCCCTGCTCGAGTTTGGATTCAGGGAACTAAGGCTAGAGGTAATCTCCGGCTCTACTGTCAACGCAAACGTGCGAATTTCTCGGCTGGCGGAGTGGATCGGAGCAGAAGTAGTTGCCATCCGTCCGGGTTCTACATGGATGTCTGAACGAGGCTGGAGCAAGGTGGATTGGCGAATTACAAGAGCGCAATGGGATCGTCGGACCACTGTCTAACAACCGCGCTACGCCGAACATCCTAAAATGATTGGTTAAGTGGCCCAGCTTGTCTACGTCCGGTGAGCACGACCGTTAGGCTACAAGCTCTATTGAGTCGCCCGCTTTAACGACACCCTCAACTAATACGGCTCCATATATGCCTGCGTATCCTTCATAGGCTTGAGCAACATGCTTAATGACTTTGGGATTAGCTTCGGATGTCTCTGGATCTAGCGTGATGACTTTACATCTGGGGTCGCGCTCCAAAATGCTAATTTCCAGACGATCTCCTATCCTTAATCGCTGCCCGACTAATTCATTCTCATAAAGAGGCGGCTTTCCATCGTTCCACGTTATGTAGAAATTGGCTCTAAATCGTCGCTTATCAACGTCCATCTCCAGCTCTTCGCTCAAGCGATCGCAAGTTTGCTGTGAGAAAAGGGAAAGTGGACGGCAGTCATACTGGTTCTTTTGAGTAAAATGCAACCGCAGAGTGTCACTATTGGTTAGAGTCCTTAAGTGAGACATAAACTCCTCACTGCCAAGGTCATAAACCTGTCCAGACGGAGTCTCAACTTCAACAGCAAAATGTTCCGCGTCAGGATAAAGAGGATTTACACCAGGGGCTAAACTTTGTGCTGCCTCTAGTTGTTTAGGCTTGAGAGTAAAGCTGTGGTGTTTATACCGGGGTTTGTACTGCAACAGATCTTCCTGCTCGCGAGCAGTATGCCACGGAAATCCTGGATTGCCTTTATCATTAATCAACCCGTAAAGGCGATCCCCCATTACGCCAGAAAATGCTACGAATACTTCATCAAGCTGTTCACCGCTCATGCTTTTGACAGGGTAGCGCCAAATGCTTTCGATCACCCCTACTGTAGTCATTGCATTATCCTCATTGATAGCTTATCTAAGAGAGCAGCCTGCAATCTGATCAGGTCGCCTGGTTAATACCAGCAACACTTATGCTGCAATGGCTACTAATGTATGCTTTGCGTCTCCTATTCAACACAATCATCCTTTCTCATTTCGTGTTGTGGGTTACTTTTGCACCAATCAACCCTACGTCAGTTAATCCAAGCTCTACACTCCACGGCCAACCCAGTTTAACCTGCTCCTTACCGTCAGGCTTCACGGGAGGGTACTGTTTCTTACTGACAGTCGAAGAGTTAGCAGAATATCCTAGAGTTTTAGAGAGTTAAGAAAACGCGTGTATTTGGATGGGTTACTTTTGTATTAGGTGTAGCACTAATGGGTTTAGGAACTGTCTACCTACCACCTAGAACAGTATCTTATTATTCTGAAGATGGAAAATTTACAATTCAGAAGTATCACAACAAGCTATACGAAACGGTTCTTCAGAAAAGAAGTAATGTCATTTTTACAGGAGGCTTACTAGCAACCTGTGGGGCGATTTTCATTAGTCGACGTCGCAGAGAATAGCAGATTAAAGGACTAGTGACTTACTACCAAAACTTCATTAGAGGCGATCGCTAATCAAGTTCGAGAATCTTATCTACATCCGGTGAGCACAACCGCTAGCTCTACCCACCTGAAAACAGGTCGAAACTGCAATGACATTAGAGGTTGAACGTAGGGGTAACTCTATTTTATTGATTCACTATTCTCCACATTATTCACTTATTATTTTGATGCTTGGAGCACTGTTAGTTTTCACAGTCTTCTGTCTGTTTAGAGGAGTTATTTTGTCACTGGCTGGAATTGGCATAGTAGTTTTCTTTAGTTGTTTTGTTGTGCTCCTCTTTCAAGAACGCGAACTATGGTGTGTTATCAATAGAAAGACCGGGATGATTTTATATAAAAAATGTGGCATTTTTGGCTCACAATATGATATTAAAAATGCGCAATACAATATTAGAGAAATCACTGCATTAGAGATAGAAAGATATGCTGGGCGTGGACGGGATGCATTTCAGATTCGTTTGGCTTTGAGAGGTAACCTTATACTCCCACTTTCATCTGCAAATCTAGATTTCTATGAATGTCAGAGTTTTTCGAGCGAGATTCATCGGTTCATCGGGATAGACATACCGTTAAGAGCTATTGACTAACAAATCCTCCATCATCTAAAACAGGTGTGAGCGGATAGTAGTATGTCAACTAAGTGGGTTAATAACAAGTTGGCTAGCAACCCTGCTGCTTCGGAAAAAATCTAGATTGCCTCCGGGATGCAAAAGTTATCTGCGTCCGATGCAAAGAATCCGTAGCGGCTTCACCTTTTAATTGCAGAGCCTAGCATCACATTGGAGATGCGCTCATGCGAACACGTACAAACAGTACCGCGTACCGATCCGCTATCGGCGTTGCGATCGCAGCAGCATTTATCCTCATCTGGTTAAGTCTTAGCGTTGGCATCATCGGGAAACACGGCGATCCCGCCAACCTGATGTATTTCGGGGTGCTCGCTGTCGGCATCATCGGTGCCATCATTGCGCGTCTCCAACCTCATGGAATGGTACGCGCCTTATCCGCAACGGCACTCGCTCAGGCATTTGTGACTGCGATCGCACTGAGCGTAGGGTTGGGTCTCCGTGGAGCGGGCCGGCAGAGATCCTGGGGCTAAATGGGTTCTTTATCGCGTTGTTTGCCGGATCGGCCTGGCTGTTTCGGAGAGCTGTGCGTGGGTAACCCGAACGGAGCAACATCTAACAATTCATTTATCCCCTTCACAAACCACACTAAAGACAAAATCTTGACTAAATCAAGCGCGTAGCTACCGTATAGGAAGGGCGCTGTGATTTTTCCCGTTGGGTTTTGACCAAGCGAAAATCCTGGTCAATATAGAGGTTATCCAACTGGGGTCTAGCCTTAGAGATTTGTTGGTATTGCTTAGCAGTGATGCGGGTCTTATCCTCAACAGGTACAGAAGTTTGCTCTTGAGATTTAGGATCTGCTTGATACTTGGTCACATTTTGATTGAACCAAGTTTGAGCAGCTTCAGGGCTGAAAGAAAGAGAGCCAAAGCGCAGAGACTGCTTGATGCAGACATTGCGAATGTCCCAATACTCCTGAACAGCCTGGTCGGGCACTGCCGAGCGATCAGGATCAGCGGAGGCCTGAGTTTCCACAGAATAGCTCTGCATAATCAGTAGGTCGTAGCTCAGCAGCCAACGAGAGATCAGATTAAGAATCGGAGCTTTTCGACCGGGCTTGTAGCGGGCTAGGTTAGCGTAATAGCCATTGTCATCAAAGATTTGGTAAGACTCCTGCTGCACCCGCCCCGGCAAAATATCTTGAAAAGGGTTGGTAGACCAAACAGGAAACCAAATTCCTTTCAATAGCGGGATCTGCTGATTTAGATCAGGGGTAGGATTTCGCCTTTTAAGTTCACTAAAAAGTGGCATTAGGATTTCGTTGGCAAAACGAACCTTTTTAGCCATTGGCTCTGCGTCTCGGCCCTCGACATGCTTCAACAGGCTGGATTTCAATGTAGGGATGTCGGCCTCTGCCAGGGCAGTAGGCTCAAACGGGGTACTCAACACAGCAGAGTCCATATTTGATCTAGCTTCCGAAAGATCAGCACTACGTACCCTGATTCTACAGGTGGTTATCATAACAAAATCCTTATGGAGCCAGAGCCCGACTCTAGGCGGCTAATTTAGGGGCGTTTACTCTGATTCGAGCCTCAATATGGCAACACCATCTGAAGGTCTGGCTTTCTACAAACGTGAGAACCGTTTGTGAAAGACGCAGCAGGGCAGCTTGAAAGTACTGATGCTGGAGAGCTTGCGAGATTTATTGCGGTGATGAGTTCTACTAGAATGGGCTGAAGTAATGTAATTAGGAATCTGTTTGCGAACAGTTGTTGCAACAAGATACGTTACGCCCTTGCGCGAGGGTGGGTCACTTCCAGCGATTGTGGAAGCTGATGATGATGGCATGTATGTGCTGAAGTTTCGCGGTGCCGGTCAGGGGGCCAAATCCCTCATTGCCGAACTCGTTGCCGGGGAAATCGCGCGGGCTGTCGGGCTGCTGGTGCCCGAAATTGTCTTTGTAGAGGTCAATGCCGAATTGGCCCGCACAGAGCCTGATCCTGAAATTCAAGATTTAATCCGGGCCAGTGTGGGGCTTAACCTTGCCCTCGACTACCTCCCTAGCTCCATCACCTTCGACCCCGTGGCCCAGCAGCCCGATGCTGAGCTGTCTTCGGCAATTGTCTGGTTCGATGCCTACGTCACCAACATCGACCGCACAGCCCGCAACACCAACATGCTGATGTGGCACCGCAGGCTTTGGCTGATTGACCACGGCGTGGCCCTCAGTTTTCACCACACTTGGAACAACTACCTAGAGCGCAGCCACGCCCCCTTCCCTGGCATCAAAGACCACGTTTTGCTGTGCTTTGCCAGCCAGCTTGCAGCGGCAGATGCCAAAATGACAGCGCAACTCACGGCAGAGATCATTACCCACATCGTTAATCAAATTCCCGAGACCTGGCTGGTAGAAGGCTCTCCCTTTACCGAAATCCAGCAGCATCGCGAGGCTTACATCGAGTACCTGTTGAGACGACTAGAGTCGCCCCGTGGTTTTTTAGAGGAGGCAATTCGTGCACGATCACTTCACCTATGATTACGCCATCATTCGTGTGGTTCCCAGAGTTGAGCGAGAAGAGTTTATCAATGTAGGGGTGATCGTGTCGTGCGCGAGTCGTAAATTTCTCGAAGCGCAGATTGAACTCGATCAGCAACGACTCACCGCCCTGGCCCCCACCCTAGATGTGGAAACCGTTCAGGGCTACTTAGATGCCATCTCCATTATTTGCGCGGGGGGAGAGCAGGCTGGCCCAATTGGCCAACTGCCGCAAAGAGAACGGTTCCATTGGATTGTTGCCCCCCGCAGCACCATCATTCAGACATCGCGGGTTCACACAGGTTTGTGCAAGAATCTATCGACCGTGATCGAACACTTGCTTAAAACAATGGTGCGTCCGGCACCAGCAGCCTCTCTCAGCAAGAGCTAGGCGTGGTCTAACTCCGTCCTGGACTGCTCAAAAAGCATGTGTAGCCACCCACCCACAGCATCGAATTTTGCCTTGGTGCGGGTACTCGGACGAGCAGCTTCGCCGTTATAGAGTCTGAATTGGAACCGGGCACAATCCGGTTTGGGTGTACCCCTTGGGCCTAACATTGGCTTACTAGAGGTGTTGTTTAGTTTTTCTGAGTACTTGACACCTGCTAGAGAATTGAGTTAGAGAAGATATATCAAAACAGAACTTTCTCAAAATGAACGCAGCGCTCACCCTGACTACCCGAACTATTCCCTTAGGAGGGTTGTAAGGCGCTGCGCTGACATCAGTCTTACTACTTCAGTTGCCCTCCAGACAAACTCTGGGGGGCAATATTTTTGTGTTATTAGGAATGCGCTCATGTTGCTGCCAATACCGCTTGCAATGTCCACTACTACCACCACCACTACCATCACGCCAGGAGGGCCGTGACGATTGATTGCGCATGCAGCTCATCTGTCCCTCCAAAGCAAGCTTTGGAGGGATTTTTTATTGTTGATAATTCACACAGCAGGAGAAACTAAAGTGGCAGATCACCGTGAACTTGCAAGGGATATGGACTTGTTCCACTTTGAGGAGCATAGTCCAGGAATGGTGTTTTGGCATCCCCAGGGACTACGGCTTTTTCATTGCATTGAAGACTTTATGCGACAGGTGTATCAAGCGCATGGGTTTGAAGAAGTGCGATCGCCCATTGTTCTAAGTCGATCACTCTGGGAGCGTTCAGGACATTGGGAAAAATTTCGTAAGGGGATGTTTGTAGTTGGCAGCGGAGACGCGGAGGCAGACAATGAATCAGCCCAATTCATCATCAATCCTAGTTATGCGCTTAAACCCATGTCGTGCCCTGCCCACATTGCTATTTATCAGTCCCACAAGCGCAGCTATCGAGAGAACCCCATGCGATTGATGGAATTTGGGATGTGCCATCGCAACGAACTCTCGGGTACATTATCGGGCTGTATGCGACTACGACAGTTTATCCAAGATGATGCCCATATCTTCTGCCGAGAATCTGATGTGCAGCATGCAATTAGCAATTTTCTCAACATGGTGCAGCAGGTTTATGCTGCCTTTGGCTATGAGCAGTTTTCCCTTCAGATTTCCCTCAGACCCGAACAACGGCTTGGCTCCGATCAACTTTGGGATCGTGCTGAGTCTCTCTTAATTGAGGCCGTTCAAGCTTTGGGACACAGTTACCAGTTAGCTCCAAATGAAGGGGCATTCTATGGTCCAAAACTTGAAATCAGTTTGCAAGACCAATTGGGGCGATCATGGCAGTGCGGTACATTTCAAATAGATTTTAATCTACCTCAAGTCTTTGAGGTAGCGTTTGTAAATGATCAGGGAGAACTGGAGCGTCCTGTTATGCTGCACCAAGCAATTTTAGGCTCACTAGAGCGCTGGATTGGCATCTTATTAGAACACCATCGCGGTATCCTTCCCGTTTGGGCTGCTCCGACACAAGTTGCAATTGCCTCTATTTCTGATAAAGCATCTGCTTGGGCGGAAACGATTTTCTCTCGGCTTCAGCAGCTTAATGTCAGAGCGGAATGTCACAATCAGGATCAGACAATTAGCAAGAAAATTCGAGAACTCTCTAAACGCAGAATTCCGCTGATTGCGATTGTGGGGGAGCAGGAGGCTATGAGCCAAACATTGAATCTTCGGCGTTTAGGGGCTGTAGAACGGCAAGAAGTAAGCCTCGCTCAATTTGAGCAGATGTTGGCAGATCTTGCCACGCCCTACCAGTTTCTTATCCCAATGGCAAAAGCTGAAGACGAGCGATTGTTGGCTAGCCTTACAGCGAAACAGAAGGATGAAAGAACTGGGTATGATGCTAAGCACTCACACCCAGTTCTCTCGCGTTATTTCAACGGCGTAATTAAGTGAAACAAGTAACGAGTTTACTGATGTGTCGGCTGGGCTTCATCTTGGGGAGCTGGCTGAGCAACATACTTAAAGTTTTCGTCAGAGTTCCACGGGCCTCGCTCATCTTTGCCGTTGGATGACAGGTTGTAGTAGATGTCTACCGTTTCATCGGGGGGGATGTTCCCAAAGAACGGATCATCAAGCTTGCCCAAGGAATCTAGCGCTTTCATGAACATTTTGGTGTGCGAGATTTCGCGGGTCAGCAGGTGTACCAGCGTACGCTTTGTTCCTTCGTCGGTAGAAAGTTTAATCAATGATTCATAAGTTTGACGGGCACCTGCTTCTGCCGCAATGTTGGCTCTCAGGTCACGCACAACGTCACCGCCTTCATTGATGTAGCTGGCAGTCCAAGCGCTTCCCTGGCTATCAAGAAAGTGAGGACCCATGCCACGCACCGCAAATAGCGAGCTTTTATAGGCTTCTGTTTGATCTACATTTCTGGTGTGCTCTTCAATGAGCTTTCCAACCATCTCTAGGTGGCCAAACTCCTCAAGCGCGATGTCTTGAAGCATATCGCGAAGGCCAGGATCTTCAACATGAAACGACTGCACCCAATATTGCAGAGCAGCAGTGAGTTCTCCAGTGGCTCCACCAAACTGCTCTAGCAGCAGTTGAGCAAAACGAGGGTTGGCTTCGCCCGTATTGACGGTATGAATCGCTTCTTTTTTATGGAAAAACATTCAGTCTACACCTTATTTTATTTCTATGGACGGTCTCAAAAAAGCCCGGATCAATGTTGGAATTCTTTAAGTCCTCCCAGATAATAGGAGTTGACTTCTCTATAGAACATGCTCCTAGCGAAGGAGCCACACTGCAATACGGTTCCACCTAAAGCAACACATTTCTCTTTTAGACACAGGCGGTTTTAGCTAATGCAAAGCCTGCTAGCTAACCACGTCTATGCCCGGTAAACACCGCGATTTAATCGATTTGGGATGCAGAAGTTTTCTACGGCAGGTAATGAGCAAGGCTACTCAGATCCTGTAGAAGCTTTTGTGGCTGCAAAGAATTGTTTTCAAGCAGAAAATTGCCCTCCCACCCTATGTTGATGGAGCTAGTCAAGCTCCGCATAGAGGCGATCCTTCAAGTTTACTAGCCAGCCAGTTTGCCCAAAATAAGGCTGGTTGTGCTGGGTCTTGAGCAGAAGAGTGCTGTGCGATCGCAACCTCAGCCCCCTAAGCAGTCCGAAGCATCCCCTAAAGAACTCTGTGTATCACAGCCAAGGCGAGCCCGCAGACCCCATCGCTGGTTAACCTGCAGAAAGAGGTTGCAGAACTCCAAGCCACGAGTAAAATAGAAATAGTTCAAAAGTACTATAAGGGCAGTCCTATGGCGACAGGGTTTGAACCTCGGTTTGTCATCGAAATCATCGACGGTGCTCGGATGGGCAAGCTGACCGTCCCCCTCGCTCAAACCGCCGACTGGATCAACTTTTTGGTAACTCCCCACTACCGAGCTGAAATTATCGCTGCCGAGCAGACCCGGCAAGGCATTGAGATCTACTTCGCTGCAGGCGAAGGGCTGTACGGCTATTTGGAAGGGCGATTAGGCGATTTGGCTCAGGCTGCATAGGCAGACGCGGAAAGGGGGAGGCGCGTCTGTTTTAAGAAACTTGCCGAGCAAACAGCGGTGCCGCCCGTAGCAGCGTCTGCGTGTAGGGATGCTGGGGATGGCCAAAAAGCTGTTCGGTGGGGCCTAGCTCCACAACCTTGCCCGCCTGCATTACGGCAATGCGATCGCACAAAAACTTCGCAACCCAGAGGTCGTGGGTAATGAATAAGTAGGTTAGGTCAAACTCTCGCTTGAGGTCTAGCATCAGCTCTAGCACCTGAGCCTGCACCGTGGCATCGAGCATACTGACAGGTTCATCGCAAATGATTAGCTTGGGTTGGGTGATTAGGGCACGTGCGATCGCAACTCGCTGCTGCTGTCCACCTGAGAGATCGCCGGGAAAGCGATCGAAGTAAGTTTCGGTGGGGGTGAGGCCAACTCGATCCAGCATGGCATGGGCCTTTTTGGCGGCTTCATAGCGGTTGGCTAACCCATGAATCAGCAGCGGATCGGCAATGCTTTGCCCCACCGTCATCATCGGGTTTAAGCAGGCATGGGGGTCTTGAAACACCATTTGCAGGTTGCGCCGCTGCCGCCGCAGTTCACTAGGGGGGAGCTGAGTTAAGTCTCTGCCCAAAAACTCCACTCGCCCTGAGGTCGGCTGAATTAGCTGCAGAATGGTGCGAGAAAGGGTGCTCTTACCGCAGCCCGATTCCCCCACCAGCCCCAAGATTTCGCCGGCATAGAGATCGAGGGAAATGCCATCGACGGCTCTGATCACCGTATCCTGCTGTCGGCCCAACAGCTTGCCTAAAAAGCCAGCCTCTAGAACGTAGTGCTTGGTCAGATCTTGCACGCGAAGCAGGGGCTGAGGCGGCTCCACGCTTGCAGTTCGAGCGTTGGATCGCTGTAGGTGCAGGGCCGACTCGACCAGCGACTGTGTGTAGGGGTGCTGCGGGTCAAACAACACAGACTGGGCTGGCCCTTCCTCCACCAGCGCGCCCTGATACATCACGGCCACGCGATCGCACTGCTCAGCCACCAGCGCTAGGTCGTGAGAGATCAAGATCAGGGCCGTATTGTTCTCCTCACACAGGCGGGTCAGCTCTGCCAAAATCTGGGCCGACACTGTCACATCCAAGCTGGTCGTAGGCTCATCGGCCACAATCAGCTTTGGCTCTAGCAGCATAGCCAGTGCGATCGCAACCCGTTGCCGCATCCCCCCACTAAACTCATGAGGGTATTGGTTGAAGCGATTAGCCGGAATATTAACCTTTGCCAAGACGTGCAGAGATCGCTCCTTAGCTCCCGCTTTCGAAAGCTCAGGTCGATGGGCTTGCAAAGTCTCAATACAATGATCCCCAATCGTCATCAGGGGATCAAGCCGGGTCATCGGATCTTGAAATACTAAGGCAATAGCTTCGCCCCGAAACTGCCGCAGCCGCTGGGGAGAAAACTCTAGCACCGACTGGCCTTCAAACTGCACTCGCCCCTCCATCCGAGCAGTCGTAGGCAACAGCCGCAGGGCAGCCCGTCCTAACGTGGATTTGCCGCAGCCCGACTCTCCCACCAATCCCAACTTTTCACCCGGTGCCAGCGTCAGCGATACCGCCTGAACAGCCCAATCCAGCTGCCCCGGATACGCAACATGGAAGTTTTCAAGGGTCAGCAGAGAATCAGCCATGACGGGAGGAGAACCAAGAGGGCAAACAGGAATCGACGTTGCGGCACTGTTTCAACGGCGCTTTAGATACACACTTCTAAAAGCACGCTCTCTAGAGCACCCCCAGGCCGAATCACGATTCAAAGCGACGCATCAGATAGGCTACCCCAAAATCGCCGTTGGGATGATTCTCTAACAGGTCAGCCAGCTCAAAAATTCTTTTAGCCAGATCAGGCCCTAGCTTTTCGACGGTAGCCAGCTTTTCCCGCTCCCCTTGCTCCAAGGCCCTTACCTGAGCCCGCCAGTCGCCTGAGAAGATGTACTCAACGTGAGCATCCAGCTTCAGCTTTTGCAGAATTTCCCACTCGCCTTGGTCGCACCAGATGCCCTGACAGTTGGGGCAACGCTCGACATAAAACGCACTGCTGCTCAGATTGACCCGGCCCCGCACCATATAGTGCTTGCAGTCAGGGCAGAGAGCCGCTCGATTATCTAGCGGAGAAACCTGAAACGGCACATTCAGCATCATCGGCAGAACAGCAACATGTAGCGGCGCATCAGCACCGATCTGACGCTGTTTCCACTTTTCGTAATGCTCCGGCGGAATCCAGGCTCCACCACAGCTTGGACAGCCTTCTGCAGCTAGTCCAAGGCTTAACTGACACGCTTGCAGCGTCACCTCACCTTCTTTAGGGCACTGGGACAACTCAGCTTTCCTCCTGCCGTGCAATCGGGATCGTTTACCCATTAAACCATTGCGGGGCAGTCTGCTAACCCTCAGTCTCGGGGCTATATTCGCTCGCTAACTTCAAAAGACCCTGACAGAAATTTTGGAGTTGGGCAATGCGATCGCACATCTGCTTTTGCCGCTGCTGTAGCGTCACAGACTGGCGAGCCGTCTGTAAAAACGCTATATCCATGCCCAGCAAGCGCAGAGTGCGGCTCATTTCTAGCAAAATAGGCTGGGCTAGCTCTGCCAAATCGCCCTCGCTCCCTTTAAGTTGGCCCTGAAATTGCTCCTGCACCGCCAGAAAATGCTGCTGTAGGGAGAGCGAATCTGGATTAGCCTGCGAGACTATTGAGAGCAAACAGCCCAATTGCGTCTGAAAATCCGGAACGGTCGTAGAAAACGAAGCCATAGAAGCTAAAAGTTAACTGCTCTACCTAAAGGAGGATGAAAAATTACCCAAGCATCATGAAAACACAGAAAAATTTGCTCGATAATCCGGCCAAATCATCCCCCATTTGATTATGATGTTTTACTAAATAGATTTTTGGTCTGGTTTTTTGCTCTAGACCAGGCAGCACCCCAGTCGCTTTTTTCCGTCAGTTAGCTCACCTTGAAATTGCTGACTCACCCCCTTAAGAAAACGGCTTTAGAACAAGGAATATCCATTAGGATAGGTATCCCTTAACGGGTAGCTGTCCAAAATCTCTACTTCCCAAAAAATACTAACGATCCTTGAGGAGTGTACTGTTTGCTCAAGTCTTACTAATTCTTGAGCAGAGCTGTGATTCTCCCTAACTGCTTTAGCTAAAGTACTTGAATCCCTGTTCCCCCTCCCTTAACTCCTGGATCTCCAAATCTTCCTGAAAGGCTCGGCTTATATGATGAACCTAACGGTTTCTCCAACGCTTCCCACCGACTGTCAACTGCCTCGTTGGCTTGAGACCTGTCTGCTCAGCCACCAGGAGGACAGCGATGGCCATACCGCCGAATGCCCTGAGGAAAAGTCCAACAACCTGCTAGTTTGTAAAGCCTTTCAGTTTGCCTACTCGCTCCACAAAGGGCAGCGTCGGGCCTCTGGAGAGCCCTATATTTGCCACCCCATCGAAGTTGCAAACCTGCTGCGAGACCTAGGCGGCGACAGCGCCATGATTGCTGCAGGGTTCTTGCATGATGTGGTTGAAGACACCGACATTACCTCCGAAGAAATCGAAGCCCAGTTTGGCCAAGATGTGCGGCGGCTAGTCGAGGGAGTCACCAAACTATCCAAGTTCAACTTCGAGAGTAAGACCGAACGGCAGGCCGAAAACTTCCGCCGCATGTTTTTGGCAATGGCTCAAGACGTGCGTGTTATTGTCGTCAAGCTCGCAGATCGGCTCCACAACATGCGCACGCTGGAGCACTTGAACGACCAGAAGCGCCGCCGCATCGCGCTAGAGACGATGGAAATTTTCGCGCCCCTAGCCAATCGTCTGGGGATCGGTCGCTTCAAATGGGAGCTAGAAGATCTCTCGTTTAAGTACCTAGAGCCAGAAGCCTACCGAAAAATGCAGGAGTATGTCTCTGAGAAACGAGCCGACCGTGAAGCGCGGCTCAGGCAGGTGGCCGAAACCCTGCGGCAGCGGCTAGAGAGCGCAGACATTACGGTAGGCGATGTCAGCAGCCGCCCCAAACACCTCTACAGCATCTACCGCAAAATGGAGATGCAGAAGAAAGACTTCCATGAGATTTACGACATTGCAGCAGTGCGTCTAATTGTCGGTACCCACGAAGAATGCTACCGCGCTCTGGCCATTGCCCACGATGCCTTCCGCCCCATTCCAGGCCGCTTTAAAGACTACATCGGGCTACCCAAGCCCAACCGCTACCAGTCGCTGCACACCGTCGTCATCGGCACCAAGGGCAAGCCCATTGAGGTCCAAATCCGTACCCTGGAAATGCACCACGTCGCTGAGTACGGAATTGCTGCCCACTGGAAGTACAAGGAAACCGGCACCTCCAGCAACGCCCGCGTCACCACCGACGATGACAAATTTACCTGGCTGCGGCAGCTCCTAGAGTGGCAAAAAGACCTCAAAGATGCTCAAGAATTCTTAGAGAACGTCAAAGGCAACCTCTTTGACGAAGATGTCTACGTCTTTACCCCCGATGGCGACGTCATTCCCTTAGCTAGAGGAGCCACCTCGGTAGACTTTGCCTACCGCATTCACACAGAGGTAGGCAACCACTGCGCCGGAGCCAAAGTCAATGGCCGCCTAGTCACCCTCGATACACCCCTGCAAAACGGCGATATCGTCGAAATCCTCACCCAGAAAAACGGCCACCCTAGTTTAGACTGGCTCAACTTTGTAGTCACAGCTGGGGCCCGCAACCGGATTCGTCAGTGGTATAAGCGATCGCATCGCGACGAAAACATCGCCCGAGCCCGCGACATGTTAGAAAAAGAGCTGGGCAAAAACGGCTTCGAAGCCCTGCTTAAATCAGCCCCTGCCCAAGCTGCCGCCGAACGATGTAACTACCAGAGTGTAGAAGACCTGCTGGCCGGGCTGGGCTACGGCGAAGTCACCCTAAACCTGGTCGTCAACCGCCTGCGAGAAGCTGTCAAAGCGCAGCAGCCCCCCATCGCCACCGACCACAGTAAAGCTGCCCATGGCACCGAAAGCCTGCTGACCGGCATGCTTACGACCGGACCCAAGCTCAAACCCATCTCATCAGCCTCGCCTATCCTCGGCATTGAAGGGTTGCTTCACCACGTTGCGGGCTGCTGCAATCCCCTCCCGGGGGAGCCCATTATTGGAGTCGTGGGCTTGGGCAGTCGGGGCATTTCCATCCACCGACAAGGCTGCCCCAATCTAGAAGAAATTCCTGGCGACCGGCTCATCCCTGTTAGCTGGAACCCACTGGAGCAAAACGGTAACCGCCAGACCTACCCAGTCCACGTCAGAATTGAGGTGATCGACCGGGTTGGTGTGCTCAAAGATATTCTCTCCCACCTTTCAGACCTGCAGATCAACGTTCATAAAGCTCAGGTCAAGACCTTCCCCGGCCAAACCGCCGAGATCGATTTGGGCCTAGATGTTCGAGACCACGCCCACCTGGAGCAAACCTTTAATCAGATTCGCAAGATGACTGACGTGCTCAAGCTGCGCCGCATCAGCGAAATCGAGTGAAATCACAGAGACGCTGCTGCCGCTGCTAAATCCAATCTTCATCGTCTTAAGCAGCTAACTCCGTAGGTTCCTGGAGCCAGATCTCGGTAGGGAATGGATAGCTTAGCAGTATCAGTGGATACGTCTATCTAAGTACTCAACGGTATCGGTAGCCTTCCATTGGTGGCTGTGTCACTCTCCACCAACCAGATGAACGTGAGAACCTTATTATCAGCAACCCTAGCGGCCTGCGGACTGGCCTTTGGCACATCCCTCTTGGCCCAAGCCCAGGCGGCAACCTTTTCTCTCACGCCCTTTACGGGCAACGATGCGCGGGTATCGGTCACCCTCAATGAACTGTCAAGCGGCAATATCGATGTCAAGGTAGAGGTCGATAAGACCTTAGCCTTAGCCGATTTGCGAGGGGTCTTTTTCAACGTTAAAAACGAGGCTATCCTACCTCAGCTCAGCCTAATCAACACCAGCGCTGGTGTAGGCACCTTCAAATTTGCGGCTAACAGCGTTTCTGAAGTCGGTAAAGTCAAACTGGAAGGAGAGCCCACCCTCAACCCCTGCGGCTCAACTGGCTGCGATGGCGGCATCGAAATTGGTCAAGACGGCCTCAAGGGCGGCAAAGACGACTATCAAAGCGCTAGCTGGACCTTTACCCGGAAAGACGGGCAGGCCCTGTCTATGGCTGACTTCGAAGGCATGACTTGGGGCATTCGCGCCACCAGCGTTGGCACTGGCAATAGTCGGGGAGGCAGCACTAAGCTCAGTGGCGTTGCGCCCAAGTCACCAACCCCAGAAGCACCCAAAGACATTCCAGAACCCGCGACTGCGCTAGGTATCCTTGTCGTCGCAGCGGGTGCTGCGGCTAGTCGCCGCTCTGTTGAGCGAGGCTAGGGCTCCATAAAATCGGGCAAGGGGGATGTTGGGAAGTCATTGGCTTCGGAGGCAAAGTGGTACTCCCTCTCCCTTTCAGCTTTAGCCCGTGAAACCAGGCTTAGCGCGGCTGATCTTAAAACTGGATCAGTACTTCAAAACCTAAGGGGGTTAGTTACTGGCATGGCTATTAGGCCATGCCATTTTCATGGGGATGATCTGTCTTTGCCGCGTCCCCGCAGTGGGCTTTCCGAACTAAAATACTTTAGTAAGTATTATGTTGCTAAAGTCTGTGTCATGACTGCCTCTGCCCCCCAGACCTTCAATCCGCTGCTGGCCCTAGAGTATGCCCCAGCCTTGGAATCGTTGGGTGATGACTATTACGATATTGTCGGCGCTGCCGATTTTCCTCGACACACCCTGCGCTTTCGCAACGACGACATTCTCAAGCAGCTAGGGCTAGACCCAGAGGCCGTCAGCGATGAGCATTTCATTGAAGCCTTTGGCAAATTTGAGGGGCGCGAACCGCTGCTAGCTCTGCGCTATCACGGTTATCAGTTTGGCGAGTACAACCCCTTTTTAGGCGATGGCCGGGGATTTTTGTATGGGCAGGTGCGTGGGGTAGACGGAGAACTCTACGACTTTGGCACCAAAGGGTCGGGGACTACCCCCTATTCGCGGGGCGGCGACGGACGGCTCACGCTTAAAGGCGGCGTGCGGGAGGTGCTGGCGGCAGAAGCGCTGCACGCGTTAGGAGTTCGAACCTCGCGCACCTTTAGCCTGATTGAAACCGGAGATGCGCTTTGGCGAGGGGATGAACCCTCTCCTACCCGTGCGTCGGTGATGGTGCGCTTCAGCCGCTCCCATATCCGCTTTGGCGCCTTTGAGCGGCTGGAGTACCACCAGCGGCCCGACCTGATTAGCAAGCTGCTGGAGCACGTAATTGATGTGTATTACCCGGCAGTGCGGCTCTTTACTGACCCGCAGGAGCGGTTTATCCGCTTCTATGATGAACTGGTGCAGCGGGTGGCTGAGCTAGTGGCCCAGTGGATGTCGGTTGGGTTTTGCCATGCGGTGCTCAATACCGACAATATGTCGGTTACTGGGGAGAGCTTTGACTACGGCCCCTACGCCTTCATGGACAAGTACGATCCTCGGTTTACCGCGGCCTATTTTGACTACAGCGGGCGCTACAGCTACGCCAACCAGCCCGGCATCTGCCAGTGGAACCTGCAGGCCCTGCAAAAGCCGTTAGCCTTGGTCATGCCGCAGGCGGAGCTGGAGACAGCCCTAGGTCATTTTCGCGATCGCTATGCTGCGGCCTACCTGCAGCGCATGCTGAGGAAGCTGGGCTTCCAGCAGCTCTCCCGGGTGCTGGCAGAGGCTCTAGTGGCCCAAACCCTAAAGCTGTTTAACGGCGTGGACATTGGTTACCACGACTTCTTCTCGGGCCTTACGCATCAGTTCTCACCCCAGTGGCGGCAAGATCTCAGCCAGATTTTTAGCACCACGCTGCAAGCCTCTGACCCTGCAGCTGCAGAGCTGCTGGAACAATGGCGGCAGATCTACCACCGCTGCCTTAATGAGCTACCTCAGGAAGCAATGCCGGAGGTAGCCCGATGCTTACAGCAGACCAACCCAGAAACTGTGCTGCTGCGGCCAGAAATCGAAGCTGTTTGGGAACCGATTACGGTTGAAGATAACTGGCAACCGTTTTATGACCTGGTTCAGCGTGTACAAAATCCGTTTATCCAAGCGTAAGTACCCCCATCCTGAATGGCACTGAATTAAGGCTGTGGGCGGTACTCACCCTATTGGCACGTCTACGCTTAAATAGTGGGAATTTTGGAGGATGGGCAAAGGGCGATCGCCCTTTGCCCATCCTTATTGGTACCCCGCATAAGCCTGCCTGACTTAAGCATTTCCAATCAAACATAAAACAAGCTTATATTGTTTACCCCTATTCATTTTGCGATTTTATGAATAGAGTGTAGTCATGCAGAAACGCAAGGCGCATTTACTCCTTTCTATGGGTAGTGCTGTTTGTGTTTCTGGTTTTCTCCCTTCCTCCTTCTCGCAACTAATCACCCTGTTCTGGAGGCTGCACGTTTTCAGGACAGGTGATTTTCTCAGTTGCGATGGACGTTACCTGCTTTAAGTCACCTCACTCCGCTGCAAACGCCAGAACTCAGTTTTGGTGTTGGGGAAGCCGTTTGGTCTAGCAGCTCGATTACCAACTCGCTTTGAGGACATCTAATGGTTGCGCTTACCCATCAAACCCAAAGCTCACAGCCGCAGTCTCACCTGACTCTGCAGGTTGCGCAGATTGGCCAAGATACGACCGCCATCCGCTGTCTTGACTGGGATCGGTCCCGATTTGATATTGAGTTTGCGCTGAATAACGGCACGACGTACAACTCTTTTTTGATTGAGGGCCAGCAGACGGCGCTGGTCGATACCTCCCACAGTAAATTCCGCGATCTCTACCTGAATCTGCTGCAGGACGAGCTAACGCTGGCCCGGCTGGACTACCTGATTGTTAGTCACACGGAGCCTGATCACAGCGGCTTGGTCGCCGACATTTTGCAGCTGGCCCCCCAGGTCACTGTTGTGGGGTCAAAGGTGGCGATTCAGTTTTTAGAGAATATGGTGCATCAGCCCTTTCAGTCGCGCATTGTGAAGAGTGGCGACACGCTAGATCTGGGCCAGGGGCACATCCTCCAGTTTTTCTCAGCGCCTAATCTGCACTGGCCGGACACGATCTTCACCTACGATCTGCAGACCCGCATTCTCTACACCTGTGATGCTTTTGGCATGCACTACTGTGACGATCACTTGCTGGACGAAGAGCCGGATCTGTTGGAGCGAGATTTTAAGTACTACTACGACTGTCTAATGGGGCCAAACGCCCGCTCGGTGCTGGGAGCCCTGAAACGGATGGAGGGCCTGGAGATCGGCACCATTGCCACTGGGCACGGCCCGCTGCTACACCATCACATCGACCACTGGACGGGGAACTACCGCCAGTGGAGTCAGGCAAAAGCAATCGAAACGCCGCTGGTGGCCGTGATCTACGTGGGCAGCTATGGCTACAGTACTTATCTAGCCAATGCGATCGCAAATGGCATCTTCAAAACCGGGGTCGATGTCGAACTGGCCGACCTGCGAGAGATCGACCTGCACGGCCTGCGGGAACTGGTTGGCAACGCTGCGGGGCTAGTGATCGGCATGCCGCCCCAGTCTGACACCACCAGCCAAACCCTACTGCAAACGGCGCTGGCCGCTGCCCATGCCAAACAGAGCATAGGCCTGTTCGAAACTGGAGGGGGCGAAGATGAGCCCATCTTCCCGCTGCGCAACCGCTTTCAAGAAATTGGGCTAATGGAGGCCTTTACCCCGATCCTGGTCAAGACAGCCCCCGAAGCCGCTCTCGATCAGCTGTGCCAGGAAGCGGGCACCGATCTGGGGCAGTGGCTGACCCGCGATCGCACTGTGCGCCAGATCAAGGCCATCGACGGCCAGCTAGAGCGAGCGCTAGGCCGCATCAGCAGCGGCCTGTACCTGCTCACCGTACAGCGGGGCAATGTTGCTAGCGCCATGCTGGCTTCCTGGGTGACACAGGCGAGCTTAGCGCCGCTGGGGGTTGCGATCGCTGTAGCCAAAGACCGGGCGATCACCTCGTTTCTGCAGATAGACGACACTTTTGTCCTCAACATCCTGGAGGAAGACCGCTACCAGCCTCTGATGAAGCACTTCCTAAAGCGCTTTGCACCCGGAGCCGATCGCTTTGCTGGGATCAAGACCTATCCTGCCGATAATGGCTGCCCGATCTTGGCTGAGGCACTGGCCTATCTGGAGTGCACCGTGACCCAGCGAATGGAGTGCAGCGACCACTGGATTATTTACGCCACCGTGCAGACTGGGCGCGTATCGAAGGTTGAAGGCTTTACCGCCGTCCACCACCGCAAGGTGGGCACGCATTATTGACTGCTGCTAATGGGGAGCGATGCCCACCCTATCGGGCTGCCCCGCCTGCCTCTTCAGCAACACCAAATTATCCCTCTACCACAGAACATCGCCATGCAATATGTTTCATCTTCCTCAACGCCACCGGGTACCTCCTGGCTCAACAGTGGCCGCGTCATTCGCTTGCTGGAAATGGTTCAAGACCTGATTGTGATTTGCCTCTGCGTTGGCCTCTTCAGCTTCATGGTGATGCAGATTCGGGAAATGGTGCTGTCCCTGCTGCCGCCGCTGGACTTTCAAACCGTCACCTCTGACATTCTCTTTCTGCTAATCCTGGTGGAGCTATTTCGGCTGCTGGTGATCTACCTGCAAGAACACCGCGTTTCAATTGGGGTTGCCGTCGAAGTGTCCATCGTCTCGGTGTTGCGGGAAATTATCGTGCGCGGCGTGCTCGAAACGCCTTGGAGCCAAGTGTTGTCCTGCTGCGCCTTTCTGCTGGTGCTGGGAGCATTGCTGATTATTCGTGTGTGGATTCCACCCACCTTTGAGGGCATTGACCCAGAGCAGCAAGTCTCGCGTCGCTACCGCCAGCGCCACACAGAATCTACAGAATCTGCTGATGAAATCCCCGATGTCGTGCCCGCTCACTACATCGACTAAGCGCACTCTCGCTCACCCACCATTCCACCACCCTAATCTTTAAGGAGGCCGCAATGACCCTCACCCCAACCCTGACCTCCCCTCCACCCGAAACTCGCCCCCGCGATGTGCAGATTGCCCCGCTAGCAGCGCAGACGACCGTGTTGCGATCGCGCACTTGGGAGCAGCTCAAGTTTGAGGCCGAATATGCTCGCCAGCAGGGCACAACAGCCAATAGCTATCTCATTCAGGCCGACTACACAGCTCTGATTGACCCGCCGGGAGCCTCTTTCACTGCGCTTTTTCTAGAGCAGCTCCGCCAACAGGTTGATCCCAGCCAAATCGATTACGTTGTGCTGAACCACGTCAACCCCAACCGCATGGTGACGCTACAGCAACTGATGGGGCTGGCTCCCCAGGCCACCCTTGTCTGCACTCGTCCCGCGACTAAAGCGTTAAGAGCCGCCTTCCCAGACTGGCAGCATCCGCTGTATGCGGTGCGGGCGGGCAATACGCTGGACTTGGGCCAGGGTCACCGCCTAGAGTTTTTGCCGCTGCCCACTCCCCGCTGGCCCGATGGCATGGTCACCTTTGATCCAGCAACCCGCACTCTTTTTAGCGACAAGCTGTTTGGCGTGCATCTGTGCAGCGACGGCCTCTGGGATGAGGATTGGAAGGAACTCGATGGGGATCGCCGCTACTACTTTGACTGTCTGCATGCGACCCAGGCCAAGCAGGTGAGCGACTTACTTGACCGGATTGAGACGCTGCCTACTCGCTATTGGGCACCGGGTCATGGGCCGCTAGTGCGCTACAGCCTCAGCCGACTGCACCACGACTACCGCCAGTGGTGCCAAGAAACGCTGAACCGAACTCAGCGGATAGCCCTGATTTATGCCTCAGCCTACGGCAACACGTCAGAAATGGCCCACGCGATCGCAAGGGGGCTGCTCAGATCGGGGGTGGCGGTCGATGCCATCAACTGCGAACTGGCTGAACCCGAGGAAATTACCCAGATCATTGCCGCCTGTGATGGCTTTATCATCGGCTCGCCTACGCTGGGGGGGCATGCTCCGGTGCAAATTCAGACGGCGCTGGGGATGGTGCTGGCAACAGCGGCTAAGACTAAGCTAGCGGGGGTATTTGGCTCCTTTGGCTGGAGCGGCGAGGCCGTGGATTTAATCGAGTCAAAGCTGCGGGATGCTACCTACCGCTTTGGTTTTGAGGCGCTGCGGGTACGCTTTACCCCAACCGAGGCAGACCTGCAGCGGTGCGAGCAGGCAGGGGTTGATTTTGTTCAGAGCCTAAAAAAAGTCAAGAACTTGCGATCGCAACGCCAGAACGTGACTGAAACCCAAGCCGACCGCACCGAACAAGCTGTGGGCCGCGTGATTGGCTCCCTCGGCATCCTCACCTACCAGCCAGAGAGCAAGCCCCAGGGAATTCTGACCGCCTGGGTATCCCAAGCCACCTTCAACCCACCGGGGCTGATGATTGCCGTTTCTGCAGAATTACCGCTGCAGGTGGGCGATCCGCTGGTTCTCAACATGCTTAAGGAGGGACGCAATCTGCGCCGTCACTTCACGCCGATCCCCCCAGCGGCAGATCAGCCCTTTCCAGCTGTACCGACTATCCCTGCCACGAATGGCTGCGCCATTTTGACCGAGGCCCTAGCCTACGTTGAAGGGACTGTGCAAAATATGATGGACTGCGGCGATCACCGCCTGATCTATGCCACCATCAACAGCGGCGATGTCCTCGAACCAACCGGTGTTACAGCAATTCGCCACCGGAAGTCCGGCGGCGAATACTAAGTTCTCTTGAAGAGGCGCAGGCGGGGAAAAGTGACTCTTCCCCGCCCCAACAGCTAGGCCGACGCAACCTTAACGGGTTTGACGTTCCAGATTTCGCGGGCGTATTCCCAGATGGTGCGATCGCTCGAAAACTTGCCGACACGAGCACAGTTAAGAATTGCCATGCGCGTCCAGTGGTCTTGATCTAGGTAGGCTTGGCTAACCTTCTCCTGGCACTCAACGTAGTCAGCATAGTCGGCCAACAGCATGTAGGTATCTTCTACTAGCAGCGAGTCGAGCAGCGGCATAAACAGGTTGGGCGCTTCTGGAGAAAAGACCCCAGAGGCAACAAGATCTAGCACCTGTCGTAGTTCTGGGTTGGTGTCGTAGTAGCGCCAAGGCGTGTGACCAGAGGCTTTGCAGCTGGTTACTTCCTCAACAGTCATACCGAACAGGAAGAAGTTATCTGCCCCCACTTCCTCCAGAATTTCGACATTTGCGCCATCTAGTGTGCCAATCGTAAGCGCACCGTTGAGGGCAAACTTCATGTTGCCAGTTCCTGACGCTTCCATGCCGGCAGTCGAGATCTGCTCTGACAGGTCAGAGGCCGGAAAGATCCGCTGCGCCATTGACACGTTGTAGTTGGGCAAGAAGACCACCTTCAGCCGCCCATTCACAACCGGGTCGTCATTGACCACAGCCGCCACCGCGTTGATCAGCTTCACCACCAGCTTCGCCATCGCGTAGCCAGGAGCAGCTTTGCCTCCGAAGATGACGGTTCGGGGCACCACTGGCGCATTGGGGTTCTGCAGAATGCGCTTGTAGAGCGTGATGACGTGCAGCACGTTCATCAGCTGGCGCTTGTACTCGTGGATGCGCTTGATCTGCACATCAAACAGAGAGGTCGGATCAATCGTGATCCCCGTGGTTTTGAGAATGTATTCGGCTAGGCTGACCTTGTTGGCCTGTTTGATTTCACGCCACGCCTGACAGAATTCAGCGTCTTCAACGTAGGACTCTAGCTGCTGCAGGTCTTCTAGATGAGTAACCCAGCTATCGCCAATGGTGTTAGTCACCAGCTGAGACAGGAGAGGATTGCTGACCAGCAGCCAGCGGCGAGGCGTAATGCCGTTGGTCTTATTGCTAAAGCGCTCTGGGTAAAGCTCATAAAAGTCGCGCAGCACATCCTGCTTGAGCAGCTCGGTGTGTAGCGCCGCCACTCCATTAATCGCGTGGCTGCCCACACAGGCAAGATTTGCCATCCGCACCTGTCTAACCGGCCCTTCCTGAATTAAAGAAAGCCGCTCTAGCCGCCCCTCATCGTGAGGGTAGCGCTGCTGCACCTGCTCTAAAAAGTGGTGGTTGATTTCGTAAATGATTTCTAAGTGACGCGGCAGCAGCTTGGCAAACAGAGCCACTGACCAGCGCTCTAGGGCCTCAGGCAACAGCGTGTGATTGGTATAGCCAAAGACCTGCTGCGTGATAGACCAAGCCCGATCCCAACCAAACTGGTGTTCATCGACCAGAATTCGCATGAGTTCTGCGATGCCGATGGCTGGATGGGTGTCGTTTAGCTGAATGGCGGCAAACTCGTGCAGGGTTTCTAGGCTGCCGTGATCTCGAATGTGCAGTCGCACAATGTCGTGCAGAGAGCAGGCAACAAAGAAATACTGCTGCTGCAGGCGCAGCTCTTTGCCCTGGGGCGTGTCGTCATTGGGGTAGAGCACTTTAGAGATGTTTTCAGAGACCATCTTATTGGCCACTGCCCCAAAGTAGTCGCCCGCGTTAAATGCATCTAGGTTAAAGGCTTCACTAGCTTCTGCTTTCCACAGCCGCAGAATGTTGACGTTGTCGGTGCCGTAGCCGGGAACGGGCACATCGTGGGGAATGCCCAATACCGTCTGCCAAGGCTGCCAGCGCACGCGGTAGTTGCCGTCGGCATCCTGATAAGCTTCGGTGCGCCCGCCCAGCTTGATCTCGACTCGGTAGTCGGGGCGGGCAATTTCCCAGGGGTTGCCGTAGCTCAGCCACTTGTCGGGGATCTCGACCTGGTAGCCGTCGGAGATGGCCTGGGTGAAAATGCCAAACTCGTAGCGAATCCCGTAGCCTATGGCAGGAATGTTAAGGGTGGTGAGGGAGTCCATGAAGCAGGCAGCTAAGCGACCCAGCCCGCCATTGCCTAGACCCGGTTCTTCTTCCCGCTCTAGCAGGTCGTTTAGGTCTAGGTTGTACTCGCCCATTGCCTGCTGCACGCCGTCGTACAGGCCCAAGTTGATCAGGCCATTGACTAGCTGCCGCCCCATGAGAAATTCGGCGGACAGGTAGTAAACGGCTTTAGCGTTTTGCTGAGCGTAGGTTTTGGCAGTCTGAATCCGCCGCTGCAAAAGGCGATCGCGCACGCTATGGGCCAAGGCCATGTAGTAGTCGTGGGCTGTTGCAAACTGCTCGTCTTTGCCTTGAATGCAGTATAGGTTCTGGGAAAAAGCCTGCTTTAAGTTCTCTACCGTAGGGCTGGCAGGGAAAGGCCCTCGACGAACCTCGACTGCTTTTTGCTGAACTGATTTCGCTGTAGATGCAGGGGTCTGATTCTCTGCATCAGCTGTAGATACAGAAGGTTGCTTCAAAGAGTAGCTGGACATATGCTGCGTCTCATTCCTCAAAGAAGGAGTTATTGAAGGATCACGTTTCTGAGTCACAAGCTCTCTTCGGAAAAAGTCAACAAGAAAGCCCGAATGTGCCTGCAGCTGAACTCTGGCGACAGGACCTGATAAGCATCTTATTTAGGCGCTTTTTCGAGAAAATTCAGTATCCGAGTAGACTATTTCTTCATCAAGAAGTAATGCGGAGTTCTTACAATTTAGGAAGAAGTCTTGTGGCTATGTGAAATGTTTCAGTCAACTCCTTTAGATTCGTCCATCATCTGGGTGTGATACTTAAATGATGCTTACATTTTTTCTGCTAATTGTCGAATAATCTTCTTTTTTGAGTTAAGAAGCAAACGCAACAATCAACAACTATCAATGAATATTGCAGAGTATAAAGAGACATTTAGCTAGGTTAATGCTTCTCATTGAGCTTACTATTTTTAACCAAAACTCTCATAAATAGAGCCTCTAACAATGGGCTAAGCAAAATCCTCGCCTGAGAAAACCTATAGATAATTTCTATAATCGTCACCAACTTTGATTATTTGGGTCGAGTTGAAGAGTAGAACTAGTGCGATCGCAGTCATCTTGAAGTGCGATCGCATCTCAATTTCAACTTGGTAATACTGCCCTTGGCGCAGGTGAGCCTCTCAACATTCCTTCTGTGCTGAGGTCTTCATCAATTTCTTCCCAATGAATACCATAGCCACCACCAGCAATTTTCCACTGCGATCGCTGTTCCGGTGTTGCATTTAATAGGCGGGGTACCACACTAGCGGAACCGTAATACTCCGCCCATCCATCAAATCCACGCTAATTGTATCCTCAGTAAAGCAAACATCCTTAATCCGCTCATCAATCCGAATCGCCAAAGTACCCATACCAAGCCTCCAACAATTTCTCCTGGTTTTCAGCCACTAACGCTTGTAGCTTACGAAGTTCTTTCGCGTTAAACACAGAGATGGGGTGCGATCGCACCTGCCGCCTTATTCGCACCCAACTCAATATCGAATCCATTTGGTCATTATGCTCACGAGCTTGCCGCTGTTGGGGTCAAGTTGCGGCTTGCTCCAGGCTCTTGGTTCTGCAAACCCCAGTCGATGCAGCACTTTGATGATCAGTTCAATGCCGATTGCAGAGCCTGTAACCATGATGCGAACAGGTTCACGAATCGGTTCAACGGGTGCAGACTCACTGGGCGGGACTGTATAGGTTTCGGTGTTGGGAATAAATTCTTCCATTTTGAAAGCCTTAATGTTGTCTAAACCGACCACAAAAAGACTATAGCCGATGTTGTCTAATCAGACAACATTTACCCATCTACCATCCTTTGTCACGATCAAAGGCATGGGAAGGGCAAGCCAAGCATTGAAGCAGGTTCTAAATACCTACAGCATCAGCCAAAATAAACTGGCGGTTGCACTGGAGATTGATCGCTCGGCTGTTTTCAAGTGGGTTCATAACCAGCGAGAACCCTCTTCTGAAGCAATTGTAGAAATTACCCAAGCGCTTAAAACTCTGAACCCTCTGGCAGCAAAGGAATTTGTCCGGCTTTACCTGGGCGTGATTGTGGAAGACTAGGGAGAAGTGAGATGGCCTGCGGGCCAAGCTTTAACCAGTCTCAGATTCTCTTTTATGACTTTTTTTGACTTTGTAGTGTGGACAGTCTGCATAGGCGATACTTATTGAGGAAGATGCCTGTTGACTACTAGCTGAGGCAGTTATGAGCAAAGCGACCTGGAGCGGGTTCGAGTTAGCAGTTGCCCTTGGCATTGGCACTACGACTGCTTTCGCTATTGTCAATGCAGGCATATCTGCGGCAGTCCAATATAGTTTCACCGAACCTCAGTTCGATTTCTACGAGATATCGGGCACATTTGAGGTTGAGGGGACTATTGGTCGCGTTCTTTCCGGCACTTTTAGCTCTACTCAGACCACGCTAATCGACCTCACTGGGCTGGAGTTTGATGGCGCTTATCTCTCGGGTACAACCTTAAGTGGTTCAGAGTTTTCAACATTGGAGCCTTCTGGAGGCCCCTTTGGAGGAAGAAGACCCCAGCTCGTTACACTAGCGCCTCAAGATACTGTCCCAGGCGGCTTTACAGGGTTTTCAACCCCGGGGTACGTGTACGAGAAAGTTTCTGAAGAACCTGTCTCTACTCCCGAATCGGCTCCCCTAGTGGCGCTGGGCTTAGTGATGGGGGCGCTGGCAGGGATGCGAGCTCTGAATACTTAGAATGCTGAAGCGGCAGCCAAGCGTGAACTGCACTCCGTCACTGTGATAATATTCACCGAATTCGGACAAATCCGGCTTTAACCATCAAATCTTGGCCCTGATCGGCTAGCAGTAGATTAGCGTAGGCTTCCCCAGCTTGCTGATCTACTGAGCCATCATTTCTCACAATGACAAATAGCCGCCGAGTGAGGGGATAGCTGCCCGTCTGGATGGCCTCTCTGTTGAGCTGATTGCGCCGGTTTGGGCAATCGGAAGCAGACACTAAAGGCTCTTGATAGGGTGGCACGATTTCATTTCCCTGGCGACCAATAGGTAAGGGTTTTGTGGTGCATTGCCCAACCACTTCAGGTGCGGAAGCATAGTAAATTCCGCCAGGGTTGGCCGCGACTGCCCGTAATGCCTCGGTAGTGGTGTTAATAGTGCGAACATTCGAGCCAAACGAGTCTCCTCCTAAAACACTTTCCTGAAAGAACTGAACTGTACCGCCTTCAGCTGAGCGAGAATAGGGCACCAGGGGAAGATTAGGGCCGCCAACCTGATTCCAGTTGGTAATGCGGCCTGTATAGATCTCTTTAAGTTGGGCAATCGTGAGCCCCTGCACAGCCAGGTCAGGATTGACTGCGATCGCAATCCCTTCAATTGCAATTGGAATTTCCGTTAACGTAAATCCTCGGCTTTGGGCTGCTTGATATTCTTCCGTTTCCAAAGGCCTTGAAGATTGAGCAAAAGAAAGCTGATTATTAATCAACATGGCAATGCCGCTGCCAGAACCAGGGGCGCTGTTGAGCGGTTCGGTGTAGCGCAGTTGAAATCGCGGCCAAACTGTCTGCAAAGCAGGATCAACTTCTCCCCTAACAGGTGCCCAAGTCGTGCTGCCTCCATAGTTAAACAGACCGGAAGGTACATTGGCGACTTGGGAAAAGCTCTCTGCAAGCGTTGTGGGAGAAGCTGTAGGAGAAGTCGTCCCTGCTCCAGCAGGAGTTGAGGCTGGATTGCCTCCCCGTAAACTGCCTAAATCGAGATCAGACCGCTGGATGAACCACCAAATTCCACCTCCCAGGAGGGCGAGCGTAGTCAGAAGCGAGAAAACTAAAGCTGGAATATCGTTCTTTTGCGTCATGGTCAGCGATGGGGAAGGCGAAGGAATCTGTCTACAATTCCAAGCTACAGCCAAGCTTAGGGTTAGCTTGATCTGATTATGCTGCCTGTCGTTCCATGAAACTACTGCCGTGCGATCGCAAAAGAGCAAACCCAGCTCAGCTCAAAAAGGGGCGTACTTGATCAGCCATTTGAGCGCTGGCGCTGTCGGCGGTGACTAGCTCAATTCGATCAGCGCTGGCGGCCCCCAAGCCCAAATCAGCCGCCCGACGAATCTGGGCCTGACTCCAAATAGAGCCGCTCGAAACCTCGCGGGTGGTGCCCAACATTCTCAAAATAGCGATGCCAACCGCATCAATGGCAATGCGATCGGTGCTGGCTAAAATCACGCCCGGACTCACCCGCTGCCCCTGCTCAGGGCCGCCGCCTACAAAAGCATCGACGCCATCAATCACAATCAGAGCAGGGCGATAGACCTTGTTGACCTCGGCAATCATCAGCCGCTGGTTGGCAGAGCGGTGTAGCTCTCTCATATAGTCGTGGCCATCTCCTGGTACGCGCCGAGCCACCATGCCAATCGTGTTTTTGAGCGACAGGGTAAAGTGGCCGCCAAAGCGGTGAGTCTTGAGACAGCAGGCGTTGACAATGGCATCGGCAGCTAGGACGGGACGTGCGATCGCAAATCCTCGCGACCAGTTAGTGCCCTCCGCCGGGAAATACTGCCAGTCCTCGCGCCCCAACTCATCAAACACAATGCTGTTAAAGCCATAGCGCTCGGCGAGAGAAAAGACCTGCATTCGCTGCATAGCGCTGCGAGTTTCGGCCATACCTGAGCGATCGCCCACGCTAATCTGGCTTGCACCTGCTCCCTGAATTTCCTGCACCAGCGTTTCCAAAACCACCGGAGCCGTCGCCGCCGGAGCCGGATCGCCCGTATTGTAGTTGGGCTTGATGAATACTCGCTTGCCGCTGAAGCTAGGCGGCTGCAGCAGCTCAATCGCGCGGCGTATCCCCGTAGCCCGATCGGTAGCCTTGACCAGCACCACCCGATGCGGATTTAGCCCTGCCGCTGCCAGTGGCATTGGCAACGCTAACTCTGGCGGCAGCATCGAGGGAATTGCGGGGTTCAGATTAGCGGGTGGCTGAGACGGCACCGCAAAAGCCCGCAAAGTCGGAGGCAGTGCGATCGCACCCGTAAACCAGCCCAATCGCTTGAGCAATTTACGGCGTGAGGGTTGTTTGGGAGATTGGGCTGACATTTGGTTGAATGTCTCTAGTAGAACTGCGGCAGTTTTGGGAAAAGGGGAAAGACAGAGGGCAGAAGGAGAAAGGTTGTTAGGGTGTCTGGCTTCTGTGGCCGATGGGTTGGGCAGTGCCGATGAGCCGTACTGATTGTCTTATTCCTATTTTGGCGATCTCCTATGAGAATTTCCTGAACAGCCGCTGAAATATTCCTTGGGGGCGTCAGGTTTGCTGTGGGGAGGCGGAAGACGCGAAGACGGAGAGACGCAGGGATTTCGCGCTTGAGTTCCCTACCTCCGCACCTTCCCCATCTCCATCCTCCCTACGCCCCTCTTAAATAACGTCAGGCACTGCTGGCAAATCAGCCGCTAGCGATAGGCTCGCCATATTGGCAGCGCTAACCTCTCCCTGGGTCAAAAATCGGAAGGTCTCTTGGTACAGACTTTTCCAGAACTGGTTACTCATGCCCTGGCTTACTTCGGTGGGGTCAACCATCGGGTGAGGCACCATATCCTGGGCTCGGTATAGGTGGTAACGGTGCCGGTTGTTGGTGCCGCCGATGTCTTGAAAGAAGCGCTGATTAGTTTTGATATCGGCAGCATCTTCATTCTCGGTGAGCACCAGAAACGTGGGAATCGATTTGAGCGTTTGAATAGAGGTTCGGCTACAGACGTAGCTGCCGCCAAATCGATCGGCTGCCGTAAGGCAACCAACCGGAAACTGTAGGGCCGGGTCCCATCCCATTTCGGCGATGTCTAGGGGGCCTGTGAGTTCTACGTACTGTCGCCGTTCCTCGCCATAGACTTCGAGCAGGGGCGCATAGGCAACAACTCGCTTTACTCGATCTGGCGCGGAGGCCGCTAGCCCGAGAGCAACCGATCCGCCTGTGGATAGCCCAATGGTGTAGATGGGGCCGGGCATGGCTGCGAGTTCGGCCATGCGATCGCGCGCTTCGACCAAATAGTTCATGTGAGATGAGGTGAAGTAGCGATCAAAGGCCGGATCGTTGGGCCGCTCAATTGCCTGCTTGATATCTAACAGCCGGGGCTCTACCGCCAGTAGGCGAGCAGTCAGAGCCAGCTGCTGAATTCGGTTGAGTTTTTCAGCGCTGCCGGCGCTTGTCTTGAAATTGTTGATAGAGCGGCTGAGTACAGGATCTTGCCGTACTTTTTGCTTTAGCGGCTCAGCATATTCTGGCTTCAGGTCAATCTGCGGCCAGTTCTTAGCCGGATTGACCAGGGCATGACCGGCAAGGTTGCACTGGTAAATGTTGAAGCCGTTGTCAAACAAATAGCTGGCCAAGCGCGACATCTGATGAGGTTTGGCGCTAAAGCCATGAAAAATCATCACGGTGCCGCGAATGGGCTGCCCAGGAGGATGAAACAAACAGTACGGATAGGCCCCCTCGCGGCGATTTGGATGGGCGTCGATCGTCCGAACATGAGCAGCGATTGCCTGCTGGACTTGGTCCAGTTCTGCTGCAGTAGGGGTCACTTGGGTTAACGTCCCCGTCATGGCATGAAGTTCCTTACAGTACGAGGCAGGATGCGTTGCCGTTTCGTAATACACGCTGGCAGCGGCTTTTCCTGTCAAGGATAAAAGCATTGACCCCGATCAGCTTAGAATTTCAGCTTTCTCACTGAAGATTTCCCGCACGCCTTCCTGCGTCTCCGCCTCCCCCTATGTCAAGACGCCGTCATACAGGCCCCGTGAAAATAGCTCCGAGGTTCGCTACCGTAAAACCATGATTGCTGCTTCCTAAGATGAAGGCTGACGTATATGGTGCTCTTAACCCTATTAGCGATTGCGGTCGGTGCTTTTGCAGCCCTTTGCCTAATGCTGGTCGGGTTATTGGAAACGCCTTGGCCTATTTTGCTCACAGGGCTGCTCTTGGCACTGTATAGTCTGCAGCGGCTGTCGCAGCAAAGCCAGGCTATAGGCACCCTATCCATAATCGAGCAGACTGCACAACTCAGCGTAGAAAAAACTTCCAAAGGAGATGCCCCTGAGCCCGATGGCGAAGCCCTAATGTATCGGGGGATTCGCTACAGCCCATCTTGCTCCGATCAAAATGCTGCTAGTGAAGCAGAGCTGATTGAGGGCAAATACCGAGGGCAGCGCTGGCAGCGGCCGACCTCAGCTCCCTCTAGTAAACCAGATGCAGCCAGTGAAATGACCTATAGAGGGTGCAAAGTTAGACAGCCCCAGGTGCCGGAAAAGCCCGACTGAAACTTCCCCAGTGGTGAGGCTGCCTTGTCATTAGTCAGCTGGTCGTTAGCTCACGCCAGCTACCGAGGGGGATCTTGTTGAGTTAGCAGAAAACCGTAAGCGGGTGGATCTACAACAGGAAACCTACCATCTTTGACGCAGTAAACCGTTTCTCCGGTGCGGCTGCCAGAGGTGGTGAGAACGTCATATTTCCCGCTGAGGGGAACTATTTCAGAGGGCCGATATACGTGAGAACTACCAATACGCATGTTTCTGAACTCCAGCAAAAGTGGTTGTACCCATTTTGAGAGCCCAGATCGGTTCCTCTAACCCTCTTTTGGGGTAGGTGTAAACATAGCCTATTTGCAATTTGTGATCGGTGGATAGAGCCTTTGCTCAGCTCTAAATCCTGGTTGGCTGCAGTTTGGTTTCGAAAGGTACTGACTTGAGGGGCGTGGGTAGAGCCTCTGCTCAGCTCTAAATCCTAGTCGGGGGCTCAGAGCTAACCGTCTACTGCAGCGGGCGCAGCATTAGTCCAAAATTTGATAACGCACCCACTGCCGCACTTCTCTGCGATCGATGCCCAGTTCTTCGGCTAGGGTTGCCTCGATTTGGTCAATGTCTGTTAGCGGCAGCTCTAGCTCTAGGCGCTTGAGGACGGGTTCTGCAGTTTCAACTTTGACATGCGTTATGCCCTGGCTGCGATTAACTACTGCATTAATCAGCAGAATATTGACTGATACTATGATTTCTAGCTGGGTATCAGCTTTTAGCTTATTTTCTGTGGGCTGAGGCCGGTTTAATTCTTGAGCTGCTAAAAAGCTGCTGCTAAACCAAAATGCGATCGCAACTAGCGGCAGCGGCAGCCAAAACTCTGCCCCCGATGCCTGCAGCCAACGTCGAGTCACCCGCCACACAATACAGTCCTATGCCACACAGGCTATGCCGTCTTTGCACAGTAGGGCTCAACTAAGTAGAAGTAGGGTCAGCCCTAGAAGCCCCTACTGAGGGAAGCGCCCCTTAACTTTCATCGCCACTGTAATACAGGGCTTTCCTCTGAAAAATCATACTCCGAGGAGATGCCGCTACCAAGACAAATCTTAAGCTTTAAATGGCAGGGCTCGCACACCCGTAGATAGCACGTGCTCATCAATAGCAGTACCCATCAACAGCTTTAGAGAATAGCGTTTCGGATTAATCGTGTGGTATGAGAATCTTGCTTGTCGAAGACGATCCTAAACAGCTGATGCCCCTAAAAACAGTGTTGACCCAAGCAGGGCATGGTGTAGACGGTGTGAAAGACGGGGAAACCGCTCAGAAGCTGCTGATAGACAAAGATTATGACCTGCTGATTGTAGATTGGATGCTGCCTCGCTTGAGCGGGCTGAACCTGTGCAGCCAGTACCGGGCCGCTGGAAAATCAGCGCCCATCCTGATGATTACAGCCAAAGACACCTCTGCCGACAAAGTATCGGGGCTCGATGCAGGGGCCGACGATTATCTAGTTAAGCCCATCGATATTCCAGAATTTATGGCGCGGGTGAGGGCACTGCGGCGGCGATCCCCGCTGTGGCAAGGCGATATGCTTTGCTTAGAAGACCTACAGCTGCACCTCGATACGCTGATTGCAGAACGCCAGGGCGCAGCGGTTTCGCTCTCGGGTCGAGAGTTTCAGCTGTTGGAGTATTTCATGCGCCACCCCCGGCAGGTGCTAACGCGTAACCAGATTGAGCAGGCCGTTTGGGAGTGGGGCGCAGAGCCAGAAAGCAACGCCATGACGGTGCTTGTGCGCAAGCTGCGCCGCCGACTGCAGGTCGTGGGAGCCGCCGACTGGATCGAAACCATTTACAGTATGGGATATCGGCTCAGCCCCCCAGAGATCTCCTAAGGCTTAAGTTGGCCCGTGTTTAACCACAGTCGTCGCAACCTGGCCCGTTGGTTTACCCTCTCAATGGGCAGCATTCTGGTCGTTTTCGCCGGAATTGTCTACTACGTTGAGGTGCAGGACAAGCTTAAGGGCCTTGACCGGCTGCTGTATGACAAAGCCAGTGTCATGGCGGCCAGTGTGCAGTACGACCTGCGGCAATCCCCGAGTAACGTAGATCTCAACCATGTGCCGCTACTGGGTAGCGGCTCTCATCCCCTCGACAAAGAGCTAGCCTACGCTCGCTGGTACACCGCTCAGGGGCAGGTGACGCGGTTTTTTGGGGCTCCACCGCCGGAGCGGCTGGCGGTAGGGCCGGGTTTTCTAACGGTTCAATTAGCTGATCCTCTGACGGCAGAAGAGATCTGGCTACGTCAGGCAACACTACCCATCAAGGGTAGAAGTGAGATTCTGGGCTATCTTCAGATTGCTGCTCCCTTAACGGAGGTGCAGGACGGATTTTTTCAGTTTCGCCTGGTTCTGACGTTTGCGGTGCCGGTGGCATTGGGGTTTATTGGCCTAACTGGATGGTTGCTGGGCGGTGCCGCTATGCAGCCGATCCGGCAAGCCTATCAACAGCTGCAGCGGTTCACGGCAGATGCCTCCCACGAGTTGCGATCGCCCCTTTCCGCGATTCTCACCAATGCCCAGGTTGGCCTGCTCTCCACCCCAGAAGACGAGCCATCCCACGAGTCGCTGCGAAATATTGTAGACAGCGCCAAGTCTATGAGCGCTCTGGTCAACAACTTACTGCTGCTAGCTCGTCATCAGGGTCGCTTGGCCCCAGAATCTCTCAAGCTGGTCAACCTCAATGTGCTGCTAAAAGACTTGGCAGCCCAGTTTACCAAACTCGCCGCCGAGCAAAATCTCACTCTCACCTACGAACTCTCTAAACTTCCGATTGAAGTGCAGGCAGACCCCGATCTGCTGCTGCAGGCCCTGGAAAATTTGCTCGCCAATGCCTGCAAATATACCCCTGCCCACGGCGTGATTCACTTGCGCTTGGTGGGGCACATCAACTGGGCCATCATCCAGGTAGTAGACACAGGCATCGGCATTCCGGAGGCAGATTTACCCCACATTTTTGATCGTTTTTACCGGGTCGATACCCAACGAACCCTTGAAAGCGGCGGGTTTGGCTTGGGTCTAGCCATCGCGCAGCAAATGGTGAAGGCCCACGGCGGCCAGATTCGGGTAGCCAGCACCGTCAGTAAAGGATCAACCTTTCAGGTTGAGCTGCCGCTCAAACCTCACTATTCAGAGCTGCTTTAATCAGGCTGTAGGAGCACACTCGTACTGCAACCCTGTCAGTCTCTCTCCTCGCATCTCAATCGATCGACAGTGGAACGCCAGGGCATAGCTGTCTAAGCTACCGATAGTAACTCCGGGGGAACCAATGCCTGAAGCGAATCCACAACCAACAGAGACAAACTCTCCATTGCAAACTCCAGAAGAAGCTGCAATCGAAGCCCAAAGGGAGCTTGTCGCTAGCGCAGCCACCGATCAGCAGCCCTTGCTCAACCGAGAGAATGATCCCGTCGTAGATGAGACAGAACCCTTCTTGGCCGCTGAAGAGTAGGTTCATAGGGTTAGGGGTTGGGTTGCGATCGCACCGCCATCCAACCACCGATGGGTGGAGAGGGTGCGACAGTCAAAGACCAACTCCAAGAGCCATCGCAGCCCCAGTAGCTTAACCCGCTAGGAATTACTGAGCTTGGCAGCCTACCCAAGTCGCCCCTTCATCGTCATAGAGAAAAGGTACAAAACCATCCTGCTCACAGCCCACTGCTGCTGATAGTTGGGGGCCAGGAATAGAGAGCTTTTGCACCATTCCTCCTGCTGGGCTGGACACTTCCTGCAAACCAATGGGCTGGTCAACTTCTGGGCCAACCGAGGCATTTACCTCGCTCTGACAGCCCACCCAGTACTCTCCCACATCAATGAAAAAGAAGGGCGTAAAACCTTCCTGTTCGCATTCCACGATAACTGCCGTCTCTGGTCCAGGCAGATAGACTTTGGCCATTGTTCCGCCCGCTGGGCTAGACTCCTCGACAAGCTCAAGACCAGCTGCACCTTCACCAGACATCGGGGGAGCCGGGGTACTTTCACCAGAAATTGGGGGCGGGGTGCCTGCATCCGGTTGGGTTGAAGACTGTGGAGGCGTGCAGCCAACAGCCAGCACAACCCCTATTCCCAAACAGATAATCTGAGTCTGAGTAATCAAATTTTTCATCACTAGACCTAGAGCGTTTATGCGAGGCTAGTCTATCACTGATAGCAGAAAAGACTTTGCACAGCCTCAAAAGCCCGCCATGCAGCTGATAGCAGGGCATTCTAGAGCCCATGAGCAGGCTTTCCGAATACTACGCTGTACTCTTCTCAGGAGCCAGGTCTGCCAGCTTTATCCTGAAGGCCCTAGATTGCCCTTCTGCCAGATAGCTGCACCAACTTTTTCACTCTTGAAGCGTTCAACGAACGCTTCAAGAGTAAGCTTTGCCCTCGCACTTCCCTATTTCCGCAAAACTTCCCTAGATTTAGAGTCTTGTTCTGCCATATTACAAAACATTCCGGCATATGCAATATACCGGAAGTTCTTGCCAGAGGCGGTTTTTGACGAAGCTGGTGACAGGATTCGAACCTGCGACCGGCTGATTACAAATCAGCTGCTCTACCAGCTGAGCTACACCAGCATACTTTGCTCAGTATATCAGGGTTGTTGAGGCACTCGTGGGAAAATCTAACCTCAAGGGGGTTAGGAGCCGAGGGCGCGGGGTAGAAGCAGAAGAAGTGTGGCTCCTCTCATGGGGATGCAGGAAACACATCTTGTTGGGTAGGGCAGATTTCGGGCTTTTTATGCCAGGTTAGCGCTAGGCTTTGTTATTTTCAAGGGCCCAGCGAGCAAGTTCGGTGCGGTTGTGCAGTCCGGTTTTGCCGAGCATATTGCTAACGTGGCTTTCGATTGTGCGCTGGCTGACCTGAAGTTCATCGGCAATCTCTCGGTTGGCCATCCCGCGAGCTACAAACTGCACCACTCTCAGTTCAGTCGGGGTTAGCTCGACATCAAAGGCAACTTGGATCGCGGAGGTGCTGCTGCCTGACTTGGTCTGCTGCTTGATCAGCCGAGACGCCTGCTTGAGGGAAGACTCTACTTGGGCTACGAGTTCTTCGGGCTCAAAGGGTTTGACCATGTAGACATCAGCCCCAGTATTGAGTCCTTTGACCCGGTCTTGGCTCTGTCCCTTGGCTGAGAGAAACAGGATGGGAATCCATTCGGTTTCAGGTTTTTCACGCACCTGCTGAACGAAGGTATAGCCATCCATTTCCGGCATCATCACGTCACAGATGATCATGTCCGGGAGCAACGCTTCTAGCACGTCTAAGGCTTCACGGCCATTGCCTGCAGTTACTACTCTATAGCCCCGAAACTCCAGGTAATCTTTGACCAGGAGAATTAAGTTGGGATCATCATCAATCAGTAGGAGCTGCTTCTGCTCGCCTGTACTGGAATCCTTCATGCTTCGACACTGTTTTTGGTCTATAAATGTCAGCAATTGATCCGTCCTGAACCTGAGGGTCTTAAAAAGGGTTTTGTGTGCAGGACCTAAATGACCACCCCATCCTGTTAACTTTCCTACGACGGCTGCTAAAACTCTAGCAAATCGTTTAACCAGGAATTCATCAATGACAATACTTTACGCTCATGCGTCTGTAATTATTGATGGTTCTTGATTTGGAGGTTTCTTTCAAAGGCAGAAGATAGATGCTACATCCACTGATAGCGTTCCCAGAAATTACTGAAACTTCTCACACAAAAGCCGAGTAATTGCTGAGTTTAATGGCCCTCTAAGATTCTTTGATCCAGGCGTTTAAGCGAAACCAGGCAATTTTACTGACCTCCTGTAGAGCCTGCTGAATTTCTTCAGTTTCAGAATTTTCAAGTCTTTGAGCAAAGGCTTTGAGAATGCTCGCTTGAGTCTGACCCGCAACTGCCATGATAAATGGGAACTTAAACTTCTCCCGGTAGCGCTGGTTGAGGCTGAGAAACTGCTCATACTCCTCGGCAGTGAGCTGATTAAGCCCAACGCTAGCCTGCTCTTGAACTGAGGCATCTGCCATTTGCACCCGGCCGCCCAAATCGGGATGGGCCCGCAGCAAAGCGAGCTGATCGGCTAGAGATTGGGCCTGAACGATCTCGGACATGGCCTGATGCAGCGACTTTAGGCTGGAGAATGGGCGGTGATGCCAGGTTTGAGCTGCGATCGCAGGGGTATCTTCAAACACTGCGGCCAGAGTTGCCGTGAAGGTCGCCTGATCCATTTGATTCAGGGCCGCGAGAGAGTAGGTCATCAGGGTGGAATCTAACACTTTATAGCGGGATTGGGGTACCAGAGCGCTTCAACTGATTGAACGACGGCTGCTGGGTCTTCTCCTAGCTCTAAGCAGACGGTGACATGGCCCAGCTTGCGCCCCGAACGGGATTGGGTTTTACCGTACCAGTAGACGTGACTATGGGGTAGATGGCTGAGAGCTTTTCGCTGATCGGCGTAATCGCTGCTGGCAGACTCAAATCCGAGAAGATTGACCATGACTGCCCGAGGACAGGTGAGGGAAACTGGCCCCAAGGGCAGCCCGCTAACAGCTCGTAGCTGCTGCTCAAACTGAGAGGTAGCGCAGGCATCTAGGGTGTAGTGGCCGGAATTGTGGGTGCGGGGGGCAATTTCGTTGATTAACACTTTGCCCTCTGGGGTCAAAAAAAACTCAATGCCGATAATGCCTACCGCCTGGAGTTGGTCAACTAGGGTGCGGGCAATGCGCTGCACCTGAGCTTCTACGTCAGGAGAAACTGCAGCGGGAGCAAAGACGCGGCGACAGACCTGGTTGACCTGTTGGGTTTCGACTGTGGGATAAATGGCAACTTCACCGGCTTCAGAACGGGCCACCATAACGGCCAATTCATGGGTAAAGGGCACAAATTCCTCGATTAGGACGGGGGGGTAGTCGAGGCGCTGCCAGGTGGCTTGGAGATCGTCTAAGGTCTTGAGAATGAAAGTGCCGTAGCCGTCGTAGCCCAATCGCCGGGTTTTTAGCACCAGGGGGAAGCCAACGGCAGCGGCAAAAGTCGCTAGATCAGGTAGATCGGCCTCGGAGTTAAGGGAGACGAAGCGAGGATTGGGCAGGCCGATGCGATCGAAGTAGCTGCGCTGATCAAACTTGTCTAGCACCAGTGCCAGCACGTTTAACTGGGGGTAAAACACTGTGCCCTTAGCCGCTAGGGCCTGCAGAGCAGGCAAATCAACAAACTCGTTTTCAAAGGTAATGATGTCGCACTGCTGTGCTAAGGCCGCTGTTCCTTGAGGGTCGGTGACGGGCGCGAGGATGGCCTGGGTTGCGATCGCAACCGCCGGATCACTCTGCTGCGGCGTTTGCACCACCAGATCCAGACCTAACGCTTGCGCTGCTGGCCCCATCATCCAGGCCAACTGCCCTCCTCCTACGACCCCGACTCGTTTCACAAGACGAGGCTGCACCATAGCGGTTTCTCCATAGACACCCTCTCACCATATCGCAGCCCGTACCAGGATTAGACAGACTCAAACGGCCAAAAAAAACCCGGCGTGGCTAGCCAGGTTCGGAGGGTTTATCAGCGGATTTAAATTTTTGATTCAACTTGTTGATTTATCGAAGCATTAATGTATTTGACAAGGGTATCTCCTAATTAGGGTAGGAGTCAACCACAAAGAGCAACCTTTTCCTAGGTTGAGCTTGCATTTCTTGACAAGGAATGCTTTTGTGCCAGCATATTACAGCTTATACAAGGCGTTCAGTCACATCCGCTACGGTTAAGCGGCTTGAGAGCTAGAGGTCTTCTGGTTGTTTGCCAGATACCACCGGAGCTGTTTTGCTGAGCTTGAGTTCGGGGTGGTCCATCCCGATCTGCTGACAGTTCCACTCATTGCGAAACAGCAGCACGGGGCGGCCCCAGCTATCCTTTACCGTGGCAGTATTAAACAGCCGATCGACTTTCCCTAAGGCTTCCCAGCCGCCATCTACCCAGCGGGCTACCGAGAAGGGCAGTGCCTCTAACCGCGTCTCCACGTTGTACTCATTTTGCAGGCGAAACTGCACCACTTCAAACTGAAGCTGGCCGACCGCCGCCACAATGGGGTCTCGCTTCGACTCATCAGTTGAGAACATGATCTGGACAGCGCCTTCCTCACGCAGTTCTAAAACGCCTTTCTGAAACTGCTTGTACTTGGAGGGGTTGGGATTTCTGAGATAGGCAAACAGCTCTGGCGAGAAGCAGGGAATGCCTTCATACTCCAGCCGCTGGCCCTGGTAGACCGTATCCCCAATGGCAAAGACACCGGGGTTATTAAGGCCGATCACGTCGCCGGGATAGGCTTCGCTGAGAGACTCACGGCCCTGACCAAAAAGCTTTTGCGGATGTGACAGGCGCACAGCCTTACCGAGGCGCGCATGGTTCACCACCATGTCTTTTTCAAACTTGCCCGAGCAGACCCGCACGAACGCAATCCGGTCGCGGTGCTTGGGGTCCATATTGGCCTGAAGCTTAAACACAAAGCCAGTGAAGTCTTCTTTGGTGGGAGGTATTTCTCCGATGCTGCTAGTGTGACCCGCAGGCTTGAGAGCGTAGTCAAGGAAGGCTTCTAGAAAAAGCTCTACGCCAAAGTTGGTCATGGCGCTGCCGAAGAAAACCGGCGTCATCATCCCCGCATGCACCAGTTCTAGATCGAGCTCAGGCCCAATTTCTTCGATGACTTCGATTTCTTCTTTGAACTGGTAGTAAAGGTCTTGCTCTAGCAACTCCTCAATCCGAGGGTCGCCTAGGTCTACGATGGTCGTTTTGGCTTCACGGCTGCCGTGGGCCATCCGCTCAAACAGGTGAATCTTGCGGGTGCGGCGATCAAAAACGCCTTTGAAGCGATCGCCCATGCCAATCGGCCAGTTTACAGCGTAGGTCTGCAGCCCCAGCTCTTTTTCAATCTCGTCTAGCAGCTCCAAAGGCTCGCGAGCCGGACGATCCATCTTGTTGAAGAAGGTGAAGATGGGCATCGATCGCATGCGGCAAACTTCAAACAGCTTGCGCGTTTGCGGTTCTAGGCCTTTGGCCGCATCTTCTAGCATGACCGCATTGTCTGCGGCGGCCAAGGTGCGGTAGGTATCTTCACTAAAGTCTTGGTGGCCGGGGGTATCGAGCAGGTTAATGGTATAGCCGTCGTACTCAAACTGCAGCACCGTTGAGGTAATAGAGATACCCCGCTGCTGCTCTAGCTCCATCCAGTCGGAAGTGGCGTGGCGCTGAGCTCGGCGAGCTTTGACCGCGCCCGCTTCGTGAATGGCCCCACCGTACAGCAGCAGCTTCTCGGTCAAGGTCGTCTTACCAGCGTCTGGGTGGGAGATGATGGCGAAGTTGCGCCGCTGCTCCACCGCTTTGCTAATGTCTTCGGACGAAACTGTAACTGCTGAATCAACCATTCGCTAAAAAAGTAAAACCTTACGCCTAGAACCTGCCGAGCCTCCTTAAATTGTAGGATCCGCAGGCTGCTTTTGACAGGACAGCCCGGCTGTTATTGAGCCTGCTCTAGCAAAGAGCGGATCTGAGCCCTGCACTTGAGCCTCAGGCTAGGCGAGTCCAGGGCCAAATCTAAATTTGCTAGGGGCTTGCGCCGCCTCGAATTTGGCCGTAATTAGAGAGGTCGTTCAGGCGCGCTCGGTCTCCTCAACTCATGAACTTCCAGGTTGTGCTCGGTTTAAGCCACGCTACAGGCAGGCTACATCTCCTTGCCTGCGAGGATAGCTGGGTTACTTTATGCTTACAGGTATCAGCTACCCATATCACCCCTTTCACCTCAATGACTGGTACAACATCGGCCACCTCACCGATTCTTCCCCTACAGACCTGGAGCTGGCAGGGTTTTCCCATTCGCTACCAGCAGGCAGGCCAAACGGGAGCGCCGATCCTCTGCATCCACGGCTTTGGCGCTTCTAGCAATCACTGGCTCAGAAATCTGCCGGTACTGGCCCAGACCAACCGGGTCTACGCCCTTGATCTCATTGGCTTTGGCCTCTCTGCCAAGCCAGCCCCCAATGACCCTATTGCCTACACCTTTGAAACTTGGGGTGAGCAAATTATTGCCTTTTGCCGAGAAGTGGTGGGAGAGCCCGTCTTTTTAGTGGGTAACTCCATCGGCTGTATTGTGGCGCTGCAGGCGACGGTTATGGCTCCGGAGTGGGTGCAGGGAATTGCCATGCTCGACTGTTCGCTGCGGCTGCTCCACGACCGCAAGCGGATGGCGCTGCCCTGGTATCGCCGTTCCACCGCGCCGCTGCTGCAGCAATTGCTGGGCTATCGGCCCTTTGGTCGCTTTTTCTTCTCTCGCATTGCCCGTCCCCAAGTGATTCGTAAGCTGCTGGGACAGGCTTATCGGCGGGCCGAAGCGGTTACCGAAGAACTAGTCAATCACCTGCTAGAGCCTGCTCTACAGACTGGGGCAGCAGACGTGTTTTTGGCCTTTGTTCGCTACTCTCAGGGGCCTTTGGCCGAAGATCTGCTGCCCGCCATCACCTGCCCAGTGCTGATTCTTTGGGGGGCAGACGATCCTTGGGAGCCGGTTGAGCTGGGTCGAGCTCTGGCGGAGTTTCCAGCCGTTGAAGATTTTATCGTGCTGGAGGGCATCGGTCACTGCCCCCAAGATGAGGCTCCCGAACTGGTCAACCCAATCTTGCAAGACTGGGTAGCTCGCCATTGTGATGCTAAGTCTGCCGCCCTGCAGTGAGGAATTGAGCAAATTTCCTAGCTACAAAAAAAATTCCTGCACCGCAGGGGCGCAGGAAAAAAAACAGTTAAACGCTTGTATCCTTAGCATCCCGTAGATTTACAAAGCCGGGTCTGAAGCTGTGCCGGTTTTCGGATTGTCTTGGGTTTACAGCCCTGCTGCGGGAGCAACCATACCAGACAGGTAGATCACCATCCAACTCAAAGCCAACCCCAGCAGCGGAAAAAAGGACAGAACGAGAAAGGCTGGTGTGTTGCCCATGCCGGTTAGCAGCGTTTCAACCCGGGCCAGTAGAGAAGCTGCTACCAGCACAGCTAGGTAGGAAAACACCTGGAACTGGACGACCGCCGCGACCGCTAGCGAGGCTAGCAGCAGCACCATGATGATGTGCCCCAGATCGGACTGAAAGCCCAGCAGCAGAATTTTTTGTGCAGGTTTCCAGAGCAGGGTGAGGATGGCGGCCTGTGCGATCGCAAATGCCCCACTCATGATCCAGGGATAGAGCGCGTGGAGCAGTGCGGCAGACTGGAGAAACCGGCCAAAGGTGAGGTAGACCAGCATCAAGAGAATCCAGGATATCCAGGGACTACGCATTACCTGTGGCTCCGGCCGTGGGTTCACCTGATTAGACTTCCCTGCTTGACTCCCTACAGATTAGTCGAGATCGCCTGCACCGGACAGGTGGGAATGCACTGCTCACACAAAATGCAGCGGGAGCGATTAAAGGTGAGCTGAAACGTTTGCGGGTCAAGACTGAGCGCTGTTGTCGGGCACACTCCAGTGCACAGGCCGCAGTGAACACAGACATCTTCATCGATCAAAATCTCTCGGCTAGCCAGAGAGACTTTAATGCCCTGAATCTCTAGCCAGTCAATCGCATCATTGAGCTGGTCGATATCTCCCGACAGTTCCACCACTAGCTTGCCGACCTGGTTGGGAGCTACCTGAGCACGAATGATATTGGCAGCTACGTTGAAGTCCTTAGCCAGCCGATAGGTGATCGGCATGTGAACTGAGCGCTTGGGAAAGGTCAGCTTGACCCGTTTTTTCATGGCCGCATCCGGAAATAGGTTCCGTTAGACTAGAAGCAGACAACCGACAAAACCTCTTCTGTTGACCGCTTCAGTCCTCATCTGACTTCCATTGTCACGCTATGCCTGAGAATCCGCTACCAACCTCATCTGCTGTTCCCCCAACCGCCGCCAGATCGACAGGCCAACAGGTACGAAATCTGGTCGTTGCCCTGGCTGCGATCGCACTGACCGTCGCCATTTTCCTGGGGATACAAACGCAGACTCCGACTGCTTCTCTCTCGGCAATGGCTGAGGAAGCAGTACCGCTGGAAACGGCGCTTACCAATGGCAGGCCTACGTTTTTAGAGTTCTACGCCAATTGGTGCACCACCTGTCAGGCAATGGCCGGGGACATGGCTAGTCTTAAGAGCGAGTATGGCGATCGGGTCAATTTTGTCATGCTCAACGTAGACAACAACAAGTGGCTGCCCGAAATGCTGCGCTACCGGGTAGACGGCATTCCCCATTTTGTCTACCTAGATGAGGCTGGAGAACCCCTCTCAACCGCCATTGGCGAGCAGCCCCGGCTCATCATGGCCGAAAACCTCGATGCCCTGATGGCTCACGCCCCACTGCCCCATCAGCAGACCTTTAGCCGCAGTTCTACGATGAAAGAGCCTGTGGCCCGCACCGGAGGCAGCAGTGACCCGCGCAGTCACGGAGCGCAAGTCGTTAATTAAACTGCGACCGTCTGCGGCAGAGCTTCTAGAGCTAAGGCGTCACCGCAGTATTCCTGTAAAAACGGGGTGCGGTAGCCGTTCTGGGTCCACAGAATGGGAAAGAAAGACTCATCCATCGTGGTGTCTCCAACCCGTTTGTAGCGGCCATAGATGTAGCCTGCCGGGACATCAGGCCGGAAGCTTGCTGCTGAACTGAGGGTGTGGACGCCTAGGCTGCGGCGGGGCCGATCGGAGGTCAGGTTGGGGCCAGAGCCGTGCCAGGTGTTGCCGTGGTGGACTACGCAGCTGCCCGCAGGCATTTCAATCTTGACCACTTTGGGCTGAGCAACGCCTGCCGCCGCCGCTGCCGATTTCATGGCCGCCTGGTAGTCGCGCTCGGGCGCATGAAACTCACCGATTTCATGAGTAAACAGCGGCCAAGTATGAGAACCAACTGCATACTCAATCGTCCCGATATCAGCCGTTACGTCTTCCAGGGCGATCCAGCAGGTGGCCATCTCCGGCGGCTCGATGTAGTTGATGTAGGTGCCATCTTGATGCAGGGCTACAGCTTTGCCGCCAGGGGGCTTCCACCAGACACTGTCTTGGCCAATGCGAGCCCCGGGCCAGCCAGAGAGGGTAGCGGTAATGTAACCAATGGTGGAGGATAGGGCCACGCTGGCGAGGGTGCGATCGCACTTCCAGCCATTACAGATCTCGCGGGTTACATCGGGCAGGCTGAGACCAGGTCGCCAGTACCACTCATCGGGGTAAATGCCGGTTTCAAACTGGCCGTAAAACAGAGGTTCAATGCGATCGCGCAGCCGTTCGACCAGATCAGGCCTAACCAGATGATCGATTACCAAATAACCGTCTTGCTGGAACTGAGCAATCTGCTCAGCGGTAATCTTAAGCTGCCGTCCCATACATGGCTCCCTCAACAATCCCGCCAGCCTGTTATAACAAGCCTAGAGACCGGAAATTGTGTGTTTCACTACGGCTTGCGGTAGTATGCGATCACTTCTGTTGCCCATCAGAGAGTGCTAGCCTTTACTCTCCTTATGCCTCTAGCGAAACTCACCTTCAAGCAAAAACGAAGGTTTGGTGACATCTCTGTAAAATTGACGGGTAACCAGGCCAACAATGCTGTTTTATTAGGGTAATTGTCCCTGCTACGGCATCACGGCCTTAAACCCGGTTCCCAGCCCCCTCGCGTCTTTCTTCAGAGCCTCTCAGGATGGGTCAACTGACTATGGACTTCACGACTGTTCGCCCCGGTCAGCTCTCAATTATCGCCAGCGATTTCGATGCCCGGCCCATGAGCTACCTCCAGGAAGGGCAGCGGCTAGGGTACGAGCCCGCTGTCGCGAGAGCCGTTTGTGAAATGCTGGGCCTAGAACCGCTGTGGTTTAACCTGCCCATGCAAGATTTCTACTCAGCCCTCAGCAGCGGGGAGTATGACGTCGTTTGGTTTAACCAGGCCATCACCCAAGAACGTCGGGCCTGGGCCGACTTCACCCGGCCCTACGGGCGCTTCGATGAAGCGGTCTTGGTGCGAGAAGATAGCCCCATTCAAGAGGCCAGCGATCTCAAAGGCAAGCGCCTAGGCGGATTAGCAGACAGCACCAATGTCGCCCTAGCCGATCAGTTTCCAGAACTGGAGCTGATTCCCTTTCCAGGCAGTGACCAGGTGCTGCCAGAAATGCTGCATGCGCTACGAGAAGGCAAAATCGATGCCCTAGTAGACGATGCTCTAGTGCTGTTAGCAGCCGAAGCCGACGACCCCACCCTGCGCGTGGCCTTTCAAATTTCCACCCACCATCCCTTTGGTATTGGTGTGCTGCCCGGCAATCGAGAACTGCTAGAAGCCCTCAATCACACCCTTAACACGCTCATCGTAGAAGGCGTGTTAGCCAAGCTGTGGGCTCAGTGGATTCCCTACAAACCCTTTCCTTTCTAGGCTTTCAAACAGAAGTCCGAGCACCCAGCCTCCTTCAAATCCTTCGCAAGGATGAAGCCCATATCCTCACAAAATGAGACTATGGCTCTGTTTGGCTGCCTGTCGTTACTCACTGTCTACACTCCATGTCTGAAGGTTTTTTCCAGCCCTTAAGCCGATTGAAGCGGCGAAGCTTTTTAATCGCTACCCTTGGAGCCGGATTTGCAGCGGCGACGCTGCCCATTGCCGCCGCCACCATCTCCACCAGCAGTGACGGGCTAGTTGCAGGTCCTGTAGAAATTCCGGTGGCAGACGGGCTGATTCCAGCCTATCGGGCCATGCCAGCAGGCACCGGGCCTTTTCCAGTCGTTCTGGTGGTTCAAGAAATCTTCGGCGTTCATGAGCACATTCAGGATATCTGCCGCCGATTTGCGCGCCAGGGCTACATGGCAATTGCCCCTGAAATGTTTGCCCGCCAAGGAGACGTGTCTCAAATTGAAGACATCCAAACCATCATTCAAGAAGTTGTTTCCAAGGTGCCCGATACCCAGGTGCTCTCTGACCTAGACGCGACCGTGCTCTGGGCTAGCGGTCAAGGGGGCGATACCGAGCGCTTGGGCATCACCGGGTTTTGCTGGGGCGGGCGAGTTGTTTGGCTCTATGCGGCCCACAGCCCACAGCTCAAGGCCGGAGTTGCCTGGTACGGTCGCCTAGTAGGCGACACCACGCCGCTTCAGCCCCAGTACCCGATAGAGGTCGCGAGCCTGATAGAGACCCCAGTGCTGGGTCTCTACGGCGGCGCAGATGATGGTATTCCACTCAGTACCGTAGAGCGTATGCATGAGGCTCTAGGCGAAGACAGCGCTTCTGAAATCATCGTCTACCCAGACGCGCCCCATGGTTTCTATGCCGACTACCGGCCCAGCTACCGCGAAGAAACCGCTCAGGAAGCCTGGCAGCAACTCCTCAGCTGGTTCGAGCAAAATGGCGTTGCTTAAGTAGGCAGCACCAATAAACAATGCTGTAGGGTGTCTTAGGCGCAGCTGTAACGCATCACTCGCAAGACTTTTACGCGTTATGCCAAGGCATTCTACGGAAACTTAAGGCCACTTACTTAGCAGCTAATTAAGTTTGACATCAATAAGAAAAGCCGAAACCCTATTAGTAGCGTTCTGGCTTTTCTGTTCGATTCAAAAATAGGTGAAAAATAAATTAGAACTGCCAGGCGCAGCTGTCAAAGCAAATACGGATAGCTCGGCTAAACCTAGTCCCAAATGCGCTGGGGCTGAGCTTCTGGCTGACTGCGTCCAAAACCCTGAAGGAAGGCCCAAAACACCCAAATTGTGGCCACAGACAGGCCAACAATGCCCAGAAAGGTCAAGACTGCATAAGGAGCAACCATACCAATCAGCACTAGGCTCAGAAGCAATAGGGGTAACAGAGTCCTATCCATAAGTGTCCTTCCCGTATCAGGGCTCTTTGATTCCATCTTAGATTTAATTCCCCCATAGTGCCTATTAAGCTTAGAAATACTTGAACTTTGACCCCTCTTTAGCAACATTCCTTTGCAAAAGAAGCTGAGGCTTGGGATTGCTGTTTAACAGAAAGACTAGATTAGAATTTAGCCTCCCTATTTAGACGGATTTCGGTGAACTTTTAAGTTGCTTTCCCAACTTTTGCAGGACCCTTTATGAGAAGTCTGGTTCTAGTATTTCCAAGGGAGATGGAATCACTCAGCAGGGAATTTATCGCTTGACGCAGAGCAACAGACCAAACCAAGCCTGTGGGTCTGTAAAGGTTCTGACCACATCGAACTCGTAGGCTTTTAGAGTTTCAGTCATCTGGTTTAGATCAAACTTACGGGAGATCTCGCTCAAGAGGGCCTCTCCAGCGGCAAACTGCACTGTTAGGTCGAGGGCCTGCAGCCTAACTGTCTGAGGGACTAAGCTCTCGATGTAGATTTCAATCTGGTGATGGGTGGGGTTGTAAAAGGCCTGGTGCTTAAATTGGTCGGGCTGAAAATCACCCTGAAAGCGCCAGTTCAAGTGGTGCAGCATGTTGAGGTTGAAGTCAGCAGTAATGCCCTGGCTGTCGTTGTAAGCCGCTTCTAAAATGGCGGGGTCTTTTTGCAGGTCAACCCCTAGTAAAAAGTAGTCTCCCCCGGTCATGGCCTGGCTGATTTGCTGCAAAAACTGATCGCACTCGGCGGGGGTCAAGTTGCCTAAGGTACTGCCGATAAAGGCAATCATGCGAGCAGGCAAAATTGAAGAGGGAAGCTGAGCCAAAGCAGGTTCATAGGTGCCCACTAGGCCATGCACGGAGAGACCGGGATAGGCAGCCAGGAGTTGGCGGGCACTTTCTTCTAAGATGCCGCCGCTGACGTCTACTGGCAGGTAGCGCAGAGGGCAGCCTTGGTGCCGGTAGGCATTGAGTAAGAGCCGGGTTTTAGTGGCGCTGCCGCTGCCCAGTTCCACCAGTTCGCAGGGGCCGGTTAGGGTTGCGATCGCATCTGCCGACCGCTCTAGAATTGCGGTTTCGGTTCGCGTTAGGTAGTACTCTGGCAGCTGCGTGATTTGCTCAAACAGCAACGAGCCTCGATCGTCATAGAAATACTTAGGGGGTAAAGATTTAGGAGTTTGGCTCAGCCCTGAGATGACGTCTTGACCCGCCTCAGCCGCCTGGGCCACAGTCAGATACTCGATGATCATGCGATCGCGCCGCAGCGCCGGAGCCAAAGACTGCATTAGCGTAGGCTCGCCATTGGGAGAAAGATTCATCGAAGTCATGAGTTTTAGCCGCAGATCAACTTAGGACACCGTTCGTTGGTATTCTGCCACTAGATTCTGAGTTCTGCCGAGAATTTGCTTTTAGTAGTAGAAAAACAGATTTCGTTACCCATATATGCCTAACTCGTAACTTCTGACTGAGCACAGCGAAACCCGGCAAAGACTTGCCGTACCTCAGGCTGATACCAGTTGCGAAAAGAGCCTCGCAGCGCCCAGGGAAAAGTCGCCCAACTGCCGCCCCGCAACACCCGATGCTGCCGATCAAAATACGCCTCAGAATAACCCCGGTAGGGAAAGGCGGAGAAGCCGCTGTAGCCCTCAAACCAGGAGCTGGTCCACTCCCATACGTTGCCCAAAAGGTCGTAGCAGCCTGCGGCACTGCTGCCTGCAGGGTAAGCGCCGACGGGGCTGGTGCCGCCTATTTGCAGATGGTGGTTGCAGTGGTGGGCAGTGGGCCAGGCTTCGCCCCAAGGGTAAAGAGATTGATCGAGGCTCTGGGGCTTGCTCCTAGCAGCCAGTTCCCACTCAGCTTCGGTCGGTAGCCGCTTGCCCACAAACCGGGCATAGGCATCGGCCTCAAACCCGCTGACGCCGCAAACAGGGTGAGCCTCACAGGCAGAGTCTTCAGACCAGTAGAGCGGCTGGCGCACCGGATTGGCCTGCAGCCAGGCCCAGCCCTCAGGGCTCCACCATGTCGAATTTTCGTAGCCACCAGCCTGCATAAACTGGCGGTACTCAGCCACAGTCACGAGATAGGCGTCGAGCCAGAAGGCATCGACTTGAACCTGCTGGATCGGCTGTTCGTTGTCAATGGCATCGCACCCGTCATACCCCATAGCGAAGTTTGTTGCTGGGAAAAAGACACTGGGGCCAGGAGCAATCGGACTAGCGGCAAGACTGAAAGAGCTAGCTCTTTCGGGGCTTTCCCCTGCTGATCTGGGCTGGAGTGCGCCGTCTGTCGCAGGCAGGCGGTTTTTTCCCAATCGATGCAGGGCCAGCACCATGCTGATGGTTTCTGCGTGCTGGCTCTCATGTTGCAGCAGCCAGCACCAAAGCCGCTGCTGCTGCTCTAGAGGGGCGCTGTTGAGATAGGTTTCTACCCGCTGCCGGACAGCGGCGAGGTACTCTTGCACCACCGGCAGGCTCGGCAGGTGCTCACGCTCGGCCTTGGGCAGGCCATCGGCCGCAAACAGGCGGCGGTACTGAGGGCAGGGAGCGGTCTGGCCTGCCAGGTGCTCTAAAATCCACAGCGACTCGGTGAAGGCAATGTGGCCCAGGTGCCAGCCTATGGGGCTAAAGTCTGGGTGGGCCTGGCGGTAGTACTCATCGTCGGTGAGCGTTGCCGACAGGGCCAACGTGCTGGCCCGACAGGTCTGGTACTGGGTTTGCAGACTCTGGCGCAGCTCAGGAAGCGAGCGGCACTGCCAGGGAGCTGTCTGGGTCGCTAAAGGGGAGGGGATAGGTTTGAATCTCACAGGTAGGCTCAACGAGGACAAGCGAGGCTGGCGGACAGGTCACCCAATTGGCTTCAAACAGCGGTTCTGAGGCAATTAACACGGCACCAGGAAACGAGGGGTGGTCTTGCAACCAGTACAAAGAGGGATCGGCCCCAGCCGTGTCAAAACGAGCCGCAATCAGCTGTTGGCCGTCACTCAAAATGATATTGGCGGCGACTCGTACCCGCTGCCGTTGGGCTAGCGCTGCCAGAATCTGCAGCGTTTTTGCTAGCCCCTGGGCCAGGGAGAGATCGGGGTGAGTTTCGAGTTCGTGGAGCAGCAGGGCAAAGATGTGTTCTGAATCTGTCAGGCCGTGAATGACGTGGTAGGCGCGATCGCAAAGCCGTTCTCGAATAGACCGATACAGGGTGTAGCGGAAATTTTCGATAAAGCCGTTGTGAATGAAGGTCAACGCCCCGTCTCGAAAGGGCTGGCAGTTGTGCAGGTCCACAGCCAGCCCAGGCGTAGCGCTGCGAACGTGGGCCAAAACACAGCCAGACTCAACATAGCGGCAGATTTGGGGCAGGTTGATGTCATTCCAAATGGGCTGAGTGTTGCGGTAGATAAAAGGCTCGGTCTGTTGGGTGGCGTGGTACCAGCTCAGGCCAAAGCCGTCGGCATTGAGCAGGGCAACCTCCATCTCACGCGGCTGATAGCTCTGGGCGATCAGCGAATGGGATGGCTCGAACAAGATTTTATCTAGCTGAATAGGGGGACCGAGATAGGCCAGTAAACGACACATGGGCAATCCTTGGGGCGGCTTGTCTTTAAGCTTTATTGGGTTGTATCGCGTTCTCAAGCGGCAAGCTGTCTGCAGGGCTGCTATTTACCAACCAGCGCTGCGATCGCAAGGCAACCCCACCCCGCTATCAGCGCTACCCCACCCAGCGGCGTAACTGCGCCCAGCCATTTCACGCTCGATAGGCTCAGTGCATACAGGCTGCCCGAGAAAATCATCACCCCGGCAATAAACGCCCATCCCGCTGCCGTGAGCCAGCCGCTGCCCACCTCAGATCGCGCCAACAGCAGCGCCACACCACCCAGGGCCAGCGCGTGGTACATCTGATAGCGCACCCCAGTCTCAAAAACGGCCAGCATTCTCTCTGTAAGCTGATCGCGTAAGGCATGGGAGGCAAAGGCTCCAGCGGCAACGCCTAGGCCGCCTAGGAGAGATGCGATCGCAAGAAATACTCGAAACAAAGCCATAGCTATGCCCCTCTCGGCTTACAGCTTAAGTGCCAGGATAACCTAGGGCAGCCTGAAGCAGAGCGCCTTAACCCGGGAAGTGATAGGTGATTTCACCAGCGGCCTCTGAAGTAAAGTCGGCCCCAAACTCCTTGGCCCGCTCATCCAAGTATTGCTTAGCAGCGGTTCCAGAGAGGCTAGCCGCCGCTGCGAACTGCAGCACGGTCAAGCGCCCCTGCTGCCGCTGCACTAGGTCATAAAACAGCTTCTGCAATTGCTCTGCCTCTGCCTGTTGGCGTAGCCGCTCAGCATTGCGCTGGTGAAAGTAAAGACCCCAAGCCAGCCCAGTACCGCCGACCAACGGCGGCACCGCAAAAACAAACAGCGCCAGCGACCCATCTCTATCGCTTTGATTGGCCTGAGGATTGGATACCAGCGTTAGAGACAGCAGCAAGAGCAGCCCGCCCAAAGAGGCCAATCCCACAGATGTCGCCCATAGGAACCATTTCATAAGACCCCTTCAGACGTTCCTTCACCTTCCAAAATTAACCGATCGCAGACTCAATCAAGGCTAACTTTGCAAAGGATGAACCATCAACGAACGGCTTCTAGCAATCGGGAGAAATAGAACTGAGTTTTGTTCATCGCCCGGCGCTCAATTCGCCAGCCGTTGGCCTCTAGCGCCTTTACCACATCCGCCTCACGGTGCAGGTAAGCGCGGGTTGCTTTACTAGGGCCGGGGAAAAAATCGCCCACCTTTTTCAACGCGCTGTAGTAGAGAGTCTTCGGCGCAAAGCTGAGAATCAGGCGCGACTCAGCCAGAGAACTGAGGTGAGCCACCATTGCCGCCGCCTTATCTTGAGGATAGTGAATCAGCACATCCAGGCAAACTACCGTGTGATAGCGCCCGCTGAGGTCTTCCAAATCCTTCACCTCAAAGGCCGGCACTTGGTCTGCACTTAGCTCGGCTTCAGCCCGCTCTCGGGCCTCGCCCACCATTTTTTCAGAGATATCGCTAGCGTAGACCTTTGCACCCTCAGCCGCCAGGGGAATAGAGAGGCTACCCACACCACAGCCAGCATCGCAGAGAGTCAAGCCGTTTAAGTTGCCGTCTGCCCTCAACCAAGACATCAGGGTGTCAACGGTTTTTTGGTGTCCAGTGCGAATATCAAGCTGAACCTTGTTAACCTCGCCATCGCCATAAATTCGCCGCCAGCGGTCGAACCCCTTGGCATTGAAGTACTCGCGAACAACGGTTTTATCATCAACTGAGTTCATGCCTTCGCCTAATCTCACTCTGCTGGAATTTGCCCAAGGTTTTGTAGTTGGCAAGATTAAATCCTATTACGTTTTGCTACCGTCAATGAATTGCTGACACGAAAAGAAAGGGAGAAAACCATGCAGTCCCCGGAGATTGGCATCATTATGGGCAGCGACTCAGACTTGCCCACCATGCAAGCGGCCATTGAAGTATGCGAGCAGTTTCATATTGCCCATGAGGTCGCCATCGTCTCAGCTCACCGGACTCCGGAGCACATGGTGGACTACGCCAAGCAGGCCCATCTTCGAGGGCTGAAGGTAATCATTGCCGGGGCCGGAGGAGCAGCGCACTTGCCGGGCATGGTAGCTTCACTCACGCCGCTGCCGGTGATCGGGGTGCCGGTGCAGAGCCGCACACTACAGGGCATAGACTCGCTCTATTCGATTGTGCAAATGCCTGCAGGAATTCCGGTGGCTACGGTTGCAATTGGCAATGCTAAGAATGCTGGGCTTCTAGCTGTGCAGATCTTGGCCAGCCATCGACCAGACTTGCTAGCAGCCGTTTCTCAATATCGAGCGGATCTAGAAGCCTCAGTCAGAGCCAAGCAGGCTCAGCTAGAAACTGTAGGGTATCGACAGTACCTAAAGAACTTAATGTAACTGGACCTAATCGCGACAGCGGCAACTTCTGCAAGTTCTTACATCCAAGTTCTCAAAGTTTTTTCAATGTTTGCAGCCTAAACTGGCTCATCTGTTGAGGGTTTACACGGATATTGTGTTCCCTGATACAGATTGCCACTCGCAGAATTGGTGGAATCATTCTGTCTTCACTTTTGGTGTTTACGCATCTGCTGGTGAGTGTTCGGAGGCGAAAGCTGTCTGAGCAAGGCTGTATTTGCTGTCTGATGTGTTGAAGGAACGTCTGTCGAGATGTCTAGATTAGTGCTACGCAAGCGATCGCAATTTCGGAGGCGGCCCACCCCGTCCTTCTGGAACTCCAACGTGCCTCCCTTTGATGAGGCCATCAAGAACCTGTTTGGCCGCAAGACCTCCTGGGGCTGGCTAGCCTGCATTCCCCTGGCTCTGGTTATTGTTGCTACCTGGGGAGTGGCTGCCCACGCTCAAGATGCTCCCCTGACTGCCGAGGATGTTCAGTTCGCCCTGAACAATATCTGGATCACGATCGCCGCCTTCCTGGTGATCTTCATGAATGCCGGTTTCGGCATGCTAGAGACGGGTTTCTGCCGCCAGAAGAATGCTGTCAACGTTCTTTCTAAGAACCTTGTAGTTTTTGCCCTGGCAACCCTAGCCTACTGGTTCATTGGGTTCTCCCTGATGTTCGGAGCCAACGGCAATAGCTTTGTCGGCTGGTCAAACTTCTTCCTGGGCGGAGCTCCTGAGACATACGGCCTTGGTCCCGATGGTCTTAATCTGACCAAAGATACGTTCTTCCTGTTCCAGGTAGCTTTTGCCGGTACTGCTGCCACCATCGTTTCAGGCGCAGTTGCTGAACGGATTAAGTTCGTTGACTTCATCGTTTTCAGCCTGTTGCTGGTGGGCATTGCCTATCCCATCACCGGTCACTGGCTCTGGGGTGGCGGTTGGCTTCTTGACCTCGGCTTCCATGACTTCGCCGGTTCTACCATTGTTCACTCCGTGGGCGGTTGGGCAGCTCTGATGGGTGCTGCTTTCCTCGGTCCTCGGATTGGCAAGTATCAAGACGGTCAAATCAACGCACTGCCCGGCCACAACCTCAGCATTGCCACTCTCGGCTGCTTGATCCTATGGCTCGGCTGGTTTGGCTTTAACCCCGGCTCTCAGCTAGCGGCTGATACTGCCGTTCCCTACATCGCTGTAACTACCAACATTGCAGCTGCAGCGGGTGGCGTTGCCGCGACTGTCACCTCCTGGGCTCTCAATGGCAAGCCCGACCTGTCCATGATCATCAACGGCATCCTGGCCGGACTGGTAGGGGTTACTGCTGGTTGCTTTGTCGTTGGCTATGGTGGTGCTTTCTGGATCGGTCTGATTGCAGGCATTCTGGTTGTCTTCGCTGTCGGCTTCTTCGACAGCATCAAAATTGACGACCCCGTAGGTGCACTCTCGGTTCACCTGGTCTGCGGCATCTGGGGTACTCTGGCTGTTGGTCTATTTGCCAACCCCAACAACTTCACCCAGGGCGGCGAAGGCATTGCCGGACTGCTCTACGGTGGCGGGTTCGGTCAGCTTGGAATCCAGCTTATCGGTGTTCTCACCGTGGGTCTGTTTACCGTAGTAGCATCCACCATTTTCTGGCTGGTGCTGAAGGCAGTGCTGGGCCTGCGAGTTGCTCCTGAAGAGGAGCTCAAGGGGCTAGATATTGGTGAGCACGGCATGGAAGCCTACAGCGGCTTCCTCAAAGACACCAGCGACATGGGCGGCGTGATGTAGCAAGTGTTTTGACGTAGAAACGCGATGCACTGCGGCTCTATCGTCGAGAAATCAGCTTAAGAAATGAACTAGGGGCGCACAACCTGCGCCCCTCTTTTTTGTCCCAGCAGCTTAGGGGAGGGCATGACATGGATTTAGATCTAAACTCAGATATCTCCATGCCCAAACTACTCACTCCGGGGTCGTTTTAGCCGATGATAGATATTGGTTACAAAGCTGCTATTGAAGTAGCCATCACCTGATAGGGTGTTGAAAGCTTTTCAGCAGCACTGCTAAGGTGCTTCTGTGCTTCTCGTGCTTAGCCCCTTGGGCCGTTAATTTAGTCCTCGCTGGTCCCTGACCGTTTCATGAGCAACCCTACTTCCGTTGTGGAAGAATTGCTACAGGCGATTCCCCAGCTCAGACCTCAGCTTTACTTCAAGACCTCCCTGACGGCTTTGTCCCACGCGATGGAGGACCAAGTCCTTGCGGGTACAGAGCCGCCCCTGGTGATCGCCAGCTTTCAGCAGGAGCGGTTTTATCGGCAGGAGTCTAGTCGCTACGCCCGCATCGCCGATGTCACCGACCAGGTTTACGTGCTTTCGGCCAGTGGCACTAGCTTTACCAATCGCTCAGATATCTACGAAACTATTGCCTTTGAGGAAGGGGACGCGCTGGCCCAGGAGTGGCACCTGCTAGTGATGGGGCTGACCTACAGCGCCTGCCTAATTTGTCGTGAGCGATCGCCCATTTCCCTGGTCAATCGCTCTACTGGCACTGCTCTAGAGCAAAACCGTCGATTTGAGGGCATCTGGACTCAAGATCGCTTTGTGAGTCAGCAGGCAGCCTTGAAGCTGCTCAGCCGAATTGAGGTCTATCGCCCTGAACTGGCCGACAAGATTGAGGCAGCCCGCCAGAAGTTTCTGGGTGAAGACCTGGCTCCAGCGCTACTGCTCGACGGCGGTAGCTCAGATCCCTTTGTGCAACGGCTAATTACTTACCTGCAAGCCGGTCAGTATAAGCTGCTTAAGGCTTACAAGGCGATTTCGGCCCAAGAGCAGCGGGAACGGCTGGTCAACTCGATTACCTCTGCGATTCGGCAGTCCCTAGACCCAGAGGAGATTTTTCAAATTACGGTGCGGGAGTTGGGGCAGGCATTAGAGGTTTGCCGCTGCCTGATCTACCCCTACAGCCCTGGAGCTGGGGAAGTGGTAATTCGTAATCAGCACCTCAAGCCCTCAGTACCCTCGCTGATGGATCAGACTTGGCCCCTGACAAACAACCCCCTGTTTGAGTATGTTCAAGACGCTCAGGAGACAGTGTCGATTGAAGATACCCAAGCCCAAGATTCTCCCTATCGGCAGGAGATCGATGCCGTCATGCCGCTGGTAGAGCGGTGGGGCATTCAGTCTTGGATGCTGGTGCCGCTGATCTACCAGAAGCGGCTGCTGGGGATGATTGAGCTGCACCACTGTCAGTCCACCCCCTACCAGTGGACTGAGGATGATAAAGCGCTGGTAGATGCGATCGCAGCCCAGCTCAGCGTCGCCCTGATCCAGGCCGATGCGTATGCCAACCTGCAGGATCTCAACCGCCAGCTCGAAGCGCTAGATCGCACCCGCAGCAATCTCATTGCCATCACTGGCCATGAACTTAGAACCCCCCTCTCGACCATTCAGGTCTGCTTGGAAAGCTTAGCTAGTGAGCCCGATATGCCGCTGGAGCTGCGCCAAGTCATGCTGCAAGCAGCCTTAGAAGATGCCGAACGCATGCGAAAGCTGGTGCAGGATTTCCTCACCCTGTCCCGCCTTGAGAGCGGTCGCATTGAGTGGAACCTAGAATCCTTGGCGCTGCAGGAATGCGTAGACCTGTCTTTGAGTAGCGTTCAGGCCCGCCAAGGCAATACGCCCTGCGCCTCCCTCAAAGTCAAGATCCCCAGCAAAGCGCCTCTAGTGCGAGCCGACGGAGAATGGCTGGTAGAAGTGCTAGTCAAACTCTTGGACAATGCCTGCAAATTTACCGGCCCCGACGACACCATTACCATTGAGGCCCGGCGTTACAACGACCAAATGATGGAGGTCATCGTCACCGACACTGGGCGAGGCATCGAGCCCGATCGGCTAGAGATTGTCTTTGATCGCTTCTACCAGGAGGAGGGAGCCCTGCGCCGAACCACAGGCGGCACAGGGCTGGGTCTGGCCATGTGCCGTCAAATCGTTGAAGGTATTGGTGGGCAAATCTGGGCCACCTCAGCTGGAAAGGATCAGGGCAGCCAGTTTCACTTCACGCTACCGATAGCCCAGGGAGGGCTGGAGCCACCCAGCCGCCCAGCCAGAACTGCCAGCCCTCGAAGCGGATCGCGGCGCTCTGCAAAGGGGCAGAAGTCGGTTTTGCTGGGCGATTGAGAAGGGAGGTAGATGAGTGAGTGGGTGGATGGGTAGATGAGTGGATGGGTGAGGAGCTAGCCGGATCCATACCGGAGGTGTAAATTTCCTCCTGGTTGCTTGGGTTGTTTTAACGAAGAATCAGGGGTTCCAGTCGTGGCCTGCACAAAAAACTGAACGTTCCCAGCCTGTATAAAGAGCAGAAGCTTCCCCATCTCCCCTATCCGCCTTATCTCCCTTACTTATCCACTCGCCTACCCATCCACCCCTTTCCCAGCTAGCGAGTCTGAAGAACTGTTACACTTCCTCACAATCCCGATAAACACGCTATCTCGCGATGATAGGATGCCGAACAAAAGGTTGAGAGATAGCAAATCCATGCCTGAAACTCTAACTGGACAAACTCCTTTTTTTGGTGGTAATACTGGCGGTCTGCTTACCAAAGCTGCCGTCGAAGAAAAATACGCCATCACCTGGACTAGCCCCAAAGAGCAAGTGTTTGAAATGCCTACCGGTGGTTCCGCCATCATGCATGAAGGCGATAACCTGCTGTACTTGGCTCGTAAAGAGCAGTGCATTGCCCTGACCCGGCAGCTGCGCACCAAGTACAAGCCCAGAATGGAGAACTATAAGATCTACCGCATTTTCCCTAGCGGCGAGATCCAGTATCTGCACCCGGCTGACGGCGTTTTCCCCGAAAAGGTGAACGAGGGCCGGAGCGCTGTCAACAGCATCGGTCGCAACATCGGCTCCAATCCCGACCCCGCGATTGTCAAGTTCAGCGGCAAGACCCCTTACGAGGTCTAATGCTGGCGGCTTGATAGACTCATAGATTCATTCCCTTGACTAGAAGGGGCACGGCCATGCCGCGCCCCTTCTGTCATCTCTCCCCTTAAAATAGGAATCATGATTTTTCCAGCCTTTGACCAATTTCAAGCCTGTGCCCAGCAGGGAAACTTTGTGCCGGTTTATCAGGAGTGGGTAGCCGATCTCGATACGCCCGTTTCTGCCTGGTATAAGGTCTGTGCTGGGCAGCCCTACAGCTTTTTGCTGGAGTCAATCGAGGGGGGAGAAACGCTAGGGCGCTATAGCCTGCTGGGCTGTGACCCGCTTTGGGTGTTGGAAAGCTGCGGTGATAAAACTACCCAAACTCACCGGGATGGGTCGGTTGAGCTGTTTTGCGGCAATCCGTTTGATATTCTGTGCCAGTGCCTGGCTCCTTACCGCCCGGTCAAGCTGCCAGAACTGCCAGCAGGCATTGGTGGATTGTTTGGCTTTTGGGGGTATGAGCTAATCCGCTGGATTGAGCCCACAGTAACAGTTCACCCACCGGTTGCTGGAGATTTGCCGGACGGCATCTGGATGCAGGTGGACAGTCTGCTAATTTTTGACCAGGTGCAGCGAAAGGTCTGGGCGGTTGCTTACGCCGACCTACGACAGCCAGGGCTAGACCTGAGGGCAGCTTACGAGGAGGCGTGCGATCGCGTTCGTCAACTGGTTGCCAAGCTGGGTTCACCTCTGCCAGAGAAAAATGCGCTGCTATCCTGGGCATCGCCAGGCAATACTCAAACGGCTCCGCTGCAGTACACTAGCAACCGCAGCCCAGAAGAGTTTTGTGCCAGCGTAGAAAAAGCTAAAGACCACATTCGGGCAGGAGACATTTTTCAGGTCGTCATTTCCCAGCGCCTGTCTACTTCCTATAGCGGCGATCCTTTTGATCTGTACCGCTCCCTGCGGCTGATCAACCCTTCGCCCTACATGGCCTACTTCCACTTCCAAGACTGGCAGATTATTGGCTCCAGTCCAGAGGTCATGGTCAAGGCTACCCACGGGGCAATGCCCGATTCACCTAAGCTAGCAACGGTGCGCCCGATCGCAGGCACCCGACCTCGGGGCAAAACTTCCCAGGAAGATCGGGCCTATGAACAAGACTTGCTGCAAGACCCCAAGGAAATCGCCGAACACGTCATGCTGGTAGACTTGGGCCGCAATGACTTGGGCCGGGTTTGCCTCAGCGGTTCGGTTAAGGTTAATGAGCTGATGGTGATTGAGCGCTACTCCCACGTTATGCACATTGTCAGTAACGTGGTTGGCGAACTGGACCCCGAAAAAACTGCCTGGGAGCTGCTCAAAGCCTGTTTCCCAGCAGGAACCGTCAGCGGTGCCCCCAAAATTCGGGCCATGCAGATTATTCACGATCTAGAGCCCTGTCGCCGGGGGCCTTACTCTGGCGTCTACGGCTACTACGACTTTGAAGGGCAGCTGAATACTGCGATCGCAATTCGCACCATGGTCGTTCGGCAGCAGGCCGATGGCAGCTATCAGGTCAGCGTTCAGGCCGGAGCCGGACTTGTGGCCGACTCTGTTCCCGAAAAGGAGTACCAGGAAACCCTCAACAAAGCCAAGGGAATGCTGGAGGCCATTCGTTGCCTCCAGCCCCCCCTACGGGTTGAGCCCAGCGATTAAAGCGCTGTCCCACCGAGCGGGTATCCCAGGTTTCAAGATGGTTGCCTCGTAGGGAATAACACCAACTCGTTCACTACCCAAACACTGGGCAGCAGCATAGGACAGATCCAGAGACCGCTCTCCCACGTAAGGGCCTCGGTCATTAACCCGCACCACAATACTTCTGCCGTTCGCCCGGTTGTGCACCTTCAGGTACGTCCCAAACGGCAGAGACGGATGTGCTGCGGTCAGCTCATGCTGGTTGAAGATCTCACCTGTGGCGGTTTGGCGACCATGAAAGTAAGGGCCATACCAGGACGCCGTACCTTGAATGCGGCGGTTGGTTTCTCGCAGACCATAGGCAATCATCTGCACATCTACAAGCTCTAATGGGGCTTCCCCAAAGGCAACCCGCAGATTGTTGATCCACTGAGAGGCAACTAAGGCCGGGTTTGCTGCAGTATCTAGCAGCATTGACTGATCCACCACGAACAAAATTTCGCTGTCGTGCCCACCCGCCGCAAAAGAGTTCCCTAAAAGAGGCTTGAGACGGGAAGGTTGCAGGCTTTCTACCTGCAGCAGCCGTCTGAGCTTAGTGGCTATCTGGTACGCCGTTTCAGCCGACTTTACTTCCCCTACTGGGGTGTCGTGGATCCAAATCTGATAGCGCGGTTTTTGAGCGGTCGCGGTAGCTTCACCAATTTCACGCTCCAGCGTTGAAGAGAGGGCTAAACACTGATTGCCTGTTTTGAGAAAGGCAATTTCAGATTCAGCCTCTGCTTTAGAGCTAACTTTGATGACTGAGACGTTGGCCACTGAGTTCCAAATACTCCAGTCGAGCACATCTTCCGAAAGCAGAGGCAGCTGAGAGTTCAGCGCAATTTCTCGCGGATCGGAGGTGTCGGAACTGGGCAATAGGCCCATCGCCAGTTCTCTCTGCTCAAGCAAAGAGGGTGCCCACAGCTCATCTGAAAACTCAGGACTCAGCCAACTTGCAATGTCTTCTAGTAGTCGGGGTAGGGCTGTGAAAATCCCTTGCCCAAACGGCAACGCCCCAGACTGCTGCAGCGGCAGTGACAGAAAAAAGGGTGCGTAGTTAGGAGCTGCTAAAAACCCTAGTGATTCGGGTGGGATAAAAGCTTGTGCGCCCGGTTGAAACCGTGAGCGCTGAATTTCTAGAAGAGAGCCGCTAGTCATTGCCTGAGCTGTAGCGATGTAGGCAACCGAACCAGTTGAAGAAAGTGTATTAGCCGGGTAATCTAACCGAGCCTCTGGCCAAACGATGGTAGAAAGTGCAGCAGTAGAAAGTGCAGCGAAGTCGTTATTTAGAAAGGATGCAACCCAAAAAAGCCCAAGAAAATCCATAGACCTTATGTTGAAAGCAACGCATACAGGAACTGTGGCCAAAACGAACCCTAAAAGATTGGCCGCAAGTAGATCCTCATGCCAGCAGGTGATTGAAAGAGTTTAGAAAGAATCGACCCATTTTCGGAAAATGCCTGTCTTCGAAACTATTTGCAGAAATTCGGTAAGCCCGATGTTTTGCAAATAGCTCAATCAGGTAGAATGCATAAGCCATAGCTTTGTATCTTTGTTAGCAGACAAAAGCAGAATTTCTAATATACGGCTTCGTTACAGATTTGTGATCAGCAGCGCGTTAGTTGACAAAGAGGAGCTTTTGTGGATATTTTTAGCTGCATCCATCTTCTTGCCGCTTAAGCTCCCTGCTTCAAATTTGGTCAAAAGCCCACAGGAAAAGGGGTTTTTAACCGATCCTCAGATTTATTAGAGGCTCTTCACTGCATTGTTTTCCCTCAGATGGAATTCCTAGGCAATACGGGACTGTTTGCAGAACTTATTCACGAGCTTTGTGATCTGTAGCTCTACAAGGGATGTTTGACGCCCTCCAAGCCCGACTGACTGAGCACCTGCAGCAGCTAGTGCGCGATCGCAACCCCTATTTCGCTAGCGAGGGCCACTTCTATGCCCAGCAGTACATCCGCGAAGTCCTGTCTGAGTTTGGCCCGGTTGAGGCTCAGGTCTTCACTGTGCGAAATCAGTCCCACAACAATTGGGTACTCAATATTCCTGGCCGCCACAACAGCCGTCCCCCAATCGTCGTTGGTGCCCACTACGACACGGTGCCCGGTTCCCCTGGTGCCGACGACAATGCCAGCGGGCTAGCCGTTTTATTAGAACTGGCTCGCCACTTCTCAGCCCATGCACCCCGGTCTCCCCTACATCTAGTCGCCTTTGATCTGGAAGAGTATGGACTGGTCGGAAGCCGGGCCTATGCTGCCAGCCTAAAGCAGCAGGGCACTCGCCTGCGGCTGATGCTCTCGCTGGAAATGCTGGGCTACTGCAACCCTCTTCCCGGCAGCCAAAAGTACCCAGCAAAGTTTCTAGAAGCTATCTACCCCAACCGGGGCGACTTTATTGCCTTAATTGGCCCTTGGCAGATAGTGCCCGACCTAATGCGGCTACAGCGCTCTTTTCGCAAAGCAGGAGCACCGTGTCAATGGCTGCCGATGATTCGCCAAGGCAAAATTTTGCCCGATACTCGCCGCAGCGACCATGCCCCCTTTTGGGATTTGGGCTACCCAGCAGTAATGGTGACCGACACAGCAGATCTGAGAAGCCCGCACTACCACCAGAGTAGCGATCGCATCGAAACCCTCGACCTAGACTTCCTCACCCGCGTCTGCCAAGGGCTAATCCTGAGCCTAGAGCGCCTATAAACACCCAAAAACCGTATACCCTACAACCTTCACCTATCAAAGCCCTAATTCCCGCTCCAGCACCGCCCACTCCTCATCAGTGAACAGCCGCGAACAGGTAATAAAGCGCCACCCATCTGGCCCTTCTAACGCTGGGAGAGTTCCTGCCCAAATGCAGCAAAGAAAAATTTTAGCTCTTGAAATTCACTTCACAAATCAGCGTCAGAAAACTAAGCAGGAATTAATTTTGAGGGTTCACTTGAGGCTTGGCAAGTTGTTCAACCGCATTGGTCAGCCGCTCGATCGCTTGCGTCTGTCTCTCGATCTGTTGGGTCTGCTGATGCAGTTCCTCTAGCTGGCCGCTCTCAGAGATGGCGTTGCTAGTATGCGGCGTTAGCACCTCACAGCCCGACAGGAACATGCAAATCACCACCACGAGCATTAGCAAAAAGCGCATTTCAAGCCTCTTGATCACTATTCCAAGCCCACCTACGCCTGATAGCTGGGCCTTGAGCCCTTCAACCTTACTAACCGCTCGTGCAACTTGTCACTGTCTCAGGTAACACTTCAGCCACCTCACTTTTCCCAAGGAGAGACAGTAGCCTAGACGTCCTCAGGATTAATTTCCAGGTTCCGCACTGCGGCTAAACGCTCTGTCCGCTGCTGTTCAGTCTTAGCCACTTCTTTAGGCGTTTGCAACATTGCCCCATTTAGGCACTTAATATACTTCTATGTCGCTCCTCAAAGGGCAGCTATTTCGCTTCCATCCAGTTTGGCCCAGCGTGGGCTTCCACCTTCAGTGGCACCTTTAGGTCAACTGCTGACTCCATCGTCGAGGCAATCTGGGTTCGCAGATCGTCCCATTCCTCGGGGGGCACTTCAAATACCAGTTCGTCGTGCACCTGCAGCAGCAGACGGGTTTGGTAGCCCTGCAACAAATCATGCAGCCGAATCATGGCAATCTTGATAATGTCGGCACTAGATCCTTGAATGGGAGCATTCGCCGCTGCTCGTAAAGATCCCGCATCGAAACCGTTGGGACTGATTCGCTCGAGGTCAATCTCTTTGGGATTTTGGCCCTTCAGATCGCGCAGGGAATTACTGGTGAAGTTGAAGTAGCGGCGGCGGCCTTTGATAGTTTTGACGAAGCCATTTGCGATCGCTTCTCGCTGCATCTGCTGCAAATACTCAAATACTTTGGGATAGCGCTCGTAGTAGCGATCGATAAAGGTCTTGGCATCGGTGCGGCTGACCCCAGCTTCTCGGGCGAACCGAGACGCGCCCATGCCATAGATCACGCCGAAGTTGATTACCTTACCCATACGGCGTTCTTCTGATGAAATATTCTCCTTCTCGAACAAGAGGCGAGCCGTTAGGGCGTGGACATCTTCGTTGTTGTTGTAAGTTTCAACCAGCACCGGCTCCCCCGTCAGGTGGGCCAAAATCCGCAGCTCAATCTGAGAATAGTCAGCAGAAACCAGCAGCCAGCCTGGTTCGGGTACAAAACCGGCCCGGATCTTGCGGCTAAAGGCTGTGCGAATAGGAATATTCTGCAGGTTGGGATTGGAGGAAGACAGCCGCCCGGTCGCCGTAACCGCCTGGTTAAAGTCGGTGTGAATGCGCTGGGAGTCATCTCGTATTAGAGCGGGCAGGGCATCAACATAGGTCGATTTGAGCTTGGATAAGGTGCGGTGCTCCACGACCAGATCTACGACTGGGTGATCGCCCTGGAGCTTCTCTAGCACTGCGGCATCTGTGGAGTAGCCGGTCTTGGTCTTGCGAGACTTGCGCCGGTCTAGCTTGAGCTTGTCAAACAGCAGTTCACTGAGCTGCTTGGGTGAGCCTAGGTTAAATTTCTCGCCTGCGGCAGCGTAGGCCTGAGTCTCAAGGCTAGCCAGATCTTTTTCTAACTGCTGGGAAAAATTCGCCAGATAAGCCGGATCAATCCGGACTCCGTGGTACTCCATCTCTGCCAGCACCGGCTCTAGCGGCAGCTCAATCTCCCGAAAAAGTGGCTCCAACCCTTCAATTTCGACCAAGTCTGCTTTGAGCTTGGGCACCAGATGATAGGTAACGTGAACATCGCCACCGCAGTAGTGAGCAACCTTTTCAATCGCAATATCGGCAATGTTTTTGCCTTTGGGCACCAGGTCTTCGTAGGACTGGGCCGCCATATTGAGGTAGCGCAAAGTCAAATCGGTCAGGTTGTGGCTGCCGTCAGGGTTGAGCACGTAGCTAGCCAGCATCGTATCAAAGACCACGCCTTTGAGATGAATGCCATGAACCCTCAGCACCAGCCGATCGTACTTGGCATTTTGCAGCGCTTTGGGATAATCTGCGCTCTCTAAGATGGGACGCAGAGCTTCTAAAACAGTGTCTAGCGGCAGCATGGTGCCCGAAGCATGACCGACTGGAATGTAGGCTAGGTCCTCAGGCCCCATGCCCCAACAGCAGCCGATACCGACCAGCTTGGCGTCTAGAGGGTCTAAGGCAGTAGTTTCGGTATCCCAAGAAACAGGTCGATCTAGGTCAGTTTGGGCCGAGAGAATGTCTAGCAGTTCGTAGAGTTGGGGTTCTGTCGTGATGATTTTGGGTGCGATCGCAACCGACTGCACCGCCTGAGCCTGATCAGTGTCCTCCGCCGAAAAGAAATCCAGATCATCCCCCGCAAAAGTGGTTAGGCTTGGGGCTCTGGGATTTTCAGCCGCTACCGCTGTGACCTGCCGATTGAGCTCTTCCGATACTTCCCCCCCAAAGGCTAGCTGCAGCTTGTTCAAGCGACTGACAAACCTTTGAAATTCCAACCGCTTCAGGGCCGGAATGACCACCTCCGGATCAAAGCCCTTGAGCCTGCAGTCTTCTAGCGGTACTGACAGCGGCACATCCGTCACAATCCGGGCCATGAACTGGGAATGGTAAGCAATCTCCTTACCTTCCTCCAGCTTTTTCTTCACTGCGCCCTTAATCTCCTCGAGGGCAGCGTAGATCCCGTCAAGAGAACCGTAGTCGTGCAGCAGCTTGCAAGCCGTCTTTGCCCCAATGCCCTTCACTCCAGGAATATTGTCCGAGGAGTCGCCGCACAGAGCCTTGTAGTCCACCACCTGCTCTGGAGCAATGCCCAACTTGTCCTGAACCGCCTGGGAATTAAATTCCTTAGTCAAGGTGTTAGTTGGCCCTTTAGCAAAGGCGCTGCCCAAATGCAGGATCGTTACCTCTCCAGCTGGGTCAACTAGCTGAAACAGATCCTGATCACCGCTGAGGATCTTCACCCGCATCCCTTGAGCCCGAGCCTGGGTTGCTAAGGTACCAATCACATCATCGGCTTCAAACCCCTCAGCTGTGAAAATTTTGAGGCCAAAGTCCCGCAGCAGCTGCTTCAGATTACGAATATCCTCTACAAAGCCCTCTGGCGCATCCGGTCGGCCCTCTTTGTAGGTCACATCAGCCTGATGCCGAAATGTAGGCACATCCAGGTCAAAAGCCACCGCAGCGTACTGAGGCTTTTCCACCTCCATCATGTCCAACAGCGACTTAAGAAAGCCGTAGCTAACACTGGTCGGAATGCCGGTAGAAGTCCGTAGCCCACCATCAGGTCCCTTGGCAAAGGCAAAGTGCGACCGAAAGGCCAGAGAATGACCATCCACAAGCATCAGAGTGGGTTTGTCTGCTTCAGAAACCTTCGCTGCCACGGTAGTTCATCCAAAATTTTGCCGCTTAGAACATTGTAAATGGCATTAGGAAGGCAGAAGGTAGAGGGCAGAAGGGATGCCCTTTGCCCTCCGTTCCTACCCTCCGTCTTCTGCGCTTCACCGTAAAAAGAATCCATTAGAGAGATGCCAACCCCAAATAGCCCAGTCAAAATGAAATTAACGATTGGGGCGCATTCTCCCTAAGACGCTACAGAACAGGGACGTACAGCAAGTAAAGAATTAAAAAAAATCGGCCTCTACAGAAGCCGATTTCGATAAATTAAATATTCACGTTGTTCTCTCAAGCTGGAGGAAACCGCACCAAATTCTGATACGGTGACGGGTTTCTCAGGCCCATCTTTTCTCCAGCTCTCATTGTATCTTCTAGTACAGAAATTCTGTGATATAAGTTCGCAGAATTGTCACTTGAATTTGATAATTCAAGCTGATGAGCAAATGTACTTAATCACTCTGCCTTAAGCTATTTTACACGGAAGCGGGTTCACGACTGCTTTGCAGATCTTGCTGAACCTGAATTCGCTGCGGCTGGCCCCAAAGCACAGTCTCATGCTTGTAAATCACCATGCCAGGTCGGGCTCCTTTGGGCTTATAGACATGCCGGGGTTGAGTATAGATGACGGAGACCTGATCGGCCTGTCGAGCCCGGCTGTAAAAGGCGGCCAAATCGGCCACATACTGCAAGTCCTCGTCGCTCACGGCTTGGCCTGCATCCAGCCGCAGCAGCACATGGCTCCCTGGAATTTCCTGAGTGTGAAACCAGAGGTCATAGTCGCCTGCCACCCGAGAGATTAGCAGGTCGTTTTGGCGGTTGTTGCGGCCCACCAGCACCTCCAAATCACTGGGCGTACGCACGCGATAGAAACTGCTGTCGTCGGTTTGACGCGCTGCGGGCCGGTAGTCAGGGGCTTCGAGATAGCCCTGTTGAATCAGTTCTTCACGAATATCTGCGATCGCATCCAAATCTACCGCTTTCTCGTATTGCGGAATTTGGGTTAGGGCCGCCTCCACCTGCTCTAAGTAAGCAATCTCAGAGCGAACTTCGGCAATCAAGGGTTCTACTGCATCTCGCGCTCGCTTGAGCTTCTGGTGTTTTTTGTAGAGCGCCTGGGCGTTTTGCACCGCATTCTTTTCTGGGTCCAAGGGAATACTGACGGGTTCGCCAGTATCAAAATCCTCCAGCGCCATTGCCTGCATGCCTGGCTGCCACTGATAAGAGTAGGCCATCAGCAAATCTGCTTGTTGCCGGTAGTGGTCTGCCTGATCGGACTGGTCTAGACGTGTCTGAAAGGTAGCCTCTTTTTGTCGCAGCTTTTTCAGCAGGTTACGCAGTCTTTGGTTGAGCTGATTCGAGACCTGACCAAAAACCTGCAGGTTCAGTTCATGCGTGTAGTAGTCGTTCAGCAGGGTCTGTACATCATCCGCTGCTGCCGTCGCGCCCCAGCCCATCACCGTATAGCCAGTCTCCGTCCAGCCGGGCTCAAACTGATCTGCCTCTAGCCGGGTCAACCACGTCTGCCAAAGGGCAAAGAGCCGGTTCCACTCAGCTTGAGACAGCGATGTGGTGGACGCATCTGGATCTAGGTGAGCTGCTACCAGGAGCGATCGCACTAGGGCAGTGCTCAATCCGCCATACGACTTCAGCAGCATTTTCTGCAGCGGCCCAGGAATCAGGCTAACCCGCTCCTGCCAGCGTTCCTGAGATTCCTTTAGGCTAGGCAACGGGCCAGCGATGGCGGGAGGCCGCTCGTAAGCATCTCCTGTCGCGACAGGGCGCACGCTCGACTGCTGTTCGCTCACTTGGTGAGCCACTGTCACAATCTGGTTACGCGCGTTGGTGAGAAACAAATTGCTGTACTTGCCCATCACCTCCATGTACAAATGCCACTCCGGCTCATCCCCAGGGCGGCGGGCAAACTGAAAATCCAGAGCTCGCTCCCACGGTGCAATTGTCTCAATCGACACTAAAGCCAAGCCATTAATTTGATGCTTCAACTGTTGGCTGAGCGTGAAAGTATCGGGCGTGCGCGGCGGCGCTTCTCCCATGTGAATTCGAGCGGCCTGGGGGTGCCAAGAAAGGGTTAGCCAACCCCGTTTGTCCAAAGTTCTTAGCGCTAGGCAGAGGGTGTTGCGATCTCGTTGGTATACCTGCTCACACCGAGCCGGTATCCAATGTTTGCGCAAGTCACAACAGACTGCGGCCAGAGTAGTGAAGTCGACTGGTTGCACAGGTCATCCCCCATAAGAGTTATTTCCGGTTTAATCGGGCGCTACAGCGTCTAAATCAAAGACTGTTTGCATTAATGCCCGCTAACCTTTAGCCGAGGCGATTTAAAAGCTTACTAAGATGATTTATGCCCGAAAACAGAGATCAGGTATTTTTTTTTTCGTTACCATTGTTCTACGCGTATGTGCATAAGCGTCAACTCGGTTCAACATTCTCTCTTTTCATTATGGACATTAAGCTAATCAACATTGGCTTTGGCAACATCGTTTCAGCGAACCGGGTGATTGCCATCGTCAGCCCGGAATCTGCTCCTATTAAACGCATCATCTCCGATGCTCGCGAACGAGGACAGCTGGTAGACGCAACCTATGGTCGCCGCACCCGTGCCGTCATTATTACTGACTCTGGCCACGTCATTTTGTCTGCCATTCAGCCTGAAACGGTCGCCCACCGATTCGTTTCTAATAAAGAAGTCGATGCCAAAGTCTAAAGCCTGCTGGTTTAAATCAGCGCTAATCCACCGTCTACAATAAATGTAGCTCCGCTGTTGAACTTGGAAGGTTGCGATCGCAATGCCTGCGCCCCGTCCTGCATCTATTGATAAGCTAGTCGATCGCTTTCAGCGGGTCTCCGACCCTAAACGTCGATACGAACAGCTCCTCTGGTTTGCCAAAAAGTTAGAAAGATTTCCTGAAGCCGAAAAAACGCCTGAAAACAAAGTGCCAGGTTGTGTGTCCCAAGTCTATGTAATTGCCAGTCTAGAAGATGGCAAAATTCACTATCAAGGCGACTCCGACGCTCAGATTACCAAGGGTTTAGTTGCCCTGCTCATTCAGGGGCTAAGCGGGCTCACCCCAAGCGAAATTATCAGCCTCTCCCCCGATTTCATTAAAGATACTCAGCTAGACGTCAGCCTCACCCCCTCACGCGCCAACGGCTTCTACAACATCTTTAAAGCCATGCAGAAGAAAGCAACGGCTTTTCTGAGTGAGTCTCCATCCCAACTGTCCGCTGCTGATTCTGAGTCATAGCAACTTCCAAAGACTAATCAAAATCTGTCGGTAAATTGGGATCCCGGTAATAGTCAAATAACCGTGAAATCTGACTAGGCACAACCCGGTACAAAGAAAGATCAGGAATTTCATCTTCCCTAAAAAATCCAATCTGCTGAATCTCGTAGCTCTCTGTAGGAGCACCGCTGAGGAGCTCACAAAGAAAGATCAGCTTATAGACGTGATACGGCTCCGGTAAGTGGCCGTGACGAGGGTGGTCCCGGTCGTAAACAGCAGCAACCTTCACCGCTTTTGTTTCAAAACCTGACTCTTCTAAAATTTCCCGCACCACCGCCTGACTTGGAGATTCGCCCACATCTGCCCACCCCCCTGGCAGCGTCCAAAACCCATCTGTTCGCTGCTGCACCAGCAAAATTTGCCCATCCCTAAAGACTGCCCCACGAACATCGACCTTAGGCGTAGCATGCCATTTCTCCCTTTGAAACAGGTCCAAAATGGCGGCCATATCTAAGTCAGTGTAGGTTGCCATAATTTCTGCAGCAATCTGCTGTAGCTGCTCATAGCGCTCCACGTCATAAGGATGATTTTGGTAAGTCAGCCCGTTTTGGGAGATAGCTTGAAGCTGCTGTGCCCACTTTAACCACTGATGGCTCATAGCACTCTCTGAGTTCTGCTGTTAACCTAAACCGGATAGACACTGTCTAGCTTAAGCAAGGTATGCAGCAAAACATTAGCACCTTGAGCACACTGCTCCGGCGAAGTATACTCCGCCTCAGAATGACTGATACCAGCCTGGCTAGGCACAAAAATCATGCCCATGTCAGTAATGCGCCCCATCTCCAAAGCATCATGTCCGGCTCTGCTCGGCAAACAGCAGCAGCTCAGGCCTAAATCTCGACAAACCTCCTCGATCGTCGACTGAATACTGGAGGCCGACGGGGAAGGCTCAACCCACAGCAAAGAAGCCGTTTCAGCCTGAACACGATGAGCAGATGCGATCGCCCTTACCTCCTGATCCAACTGAGCAACCATCTGGTCCAAACAGTCCTTCGACAAGTCCCGCATATCTACTGATAGAGTTACCCGCCCCGGCACGATATTAACCGCATTAGGCAGTACCTCCAGGCGACCCACAGTCGCCACCGGTTCACCCGGCATTCGCTCTGCCAGCGCCCGAACCGCCAACACAATCTCTGCCGCCGCCACCAAAGCATCCTGACGCATATCCATCGGCGTCGTACCCGCGTGGTTAGCTTCACCCAAAAGCGTAATTGCCAGGCGGCGAATCCCTACCACCCCCTGTACCACCCCAACATTGCTCCGTTGACGCTCCAGCACAGCCCCCTGCTCCACGTGCAGTTCAACAAAAGCAGCCATATCCATCCGGGAGCGGCGAGCCGTCTTCAGCTCATCCCAATTTCCTCCAATCCGCTCCAAACAGTCTTCAATAGGCACATCTACCGTCGTTTTAAACTGTTTTGGGTCGCTCAAATCAAGGGTTCCAGCGATCGCCTGACAGCCGATCATCGTGTTCTCCTCATCCGTGAACACAATCACCTCAATAGGATGCTGCAGCCGCACCTGATTCTGCTGCAGCGTTTCTACCACTTCAATGCCAGCTAACACTCCTAGTACCCCGTCAAAACAGCCGCCAGAGGGAACAGTATCAATATGAGAACCCGTCGCCAATGCAGGTACTTGGCCTAGCGTCCCTTCATAGCGACCAATCAAGTTACCTGCAGCGTCTGCCCGCACAGTCATGCCAGCTGCTACCATCCACTGCTGCACCTGATAGCGCGCCTGCAAATCCTCAGGGGTAAACGCCAACCGTCGAATACTTCCAGAGGCAGTTCGCCCAATTTTTGCAAGGCGAGCAATGCGTTCATTCAAGCGATCCCCATTGATGGCTAACTTTGTCAGGGTTGCCGCCATAGTTTTACAGTTCCTACTAAACACTATGTATTTCGTATGCAGTCTATAAAGGTGAATAAGCCAAGATTGTTTTAGAGAGCACGGTTGGGAAAAAAGCTACTTCACATCTCAAATCTCGCGCTGAGAGGCTTCAATTTCCCGAGTAACTCTTTCCTTACTAGCAACAAGATGACTCTTGATTGCTGTAATAACTCCTGTGGAATTGCGGCTTGCAATAGCCTCGAAAATCTGTCGATGCTCTAAACGAATATCAAGCACCCCTGGATTAAGACGCAGTGTTTGAATTCGCAGCAGTGCCATTGCATCAAACAGCTGATCTAATAAAGAAACCAGCCGCCGGTTACTAGAACTCTCAGCAATCAAGTGATGAAATTGGTAGTCTAAATCCAGTAGCTGCAGAAAATCTAGCTCCACAGAGCGCTTCTGCCCAATGTCCTCAGCTTGAGTCACAAAAGACTCCAACTGCTTAATCTGAGAAAGCGTCGCATGTTGACAGGCCCCTACAACAGCAACCTGCTCCAGTGCGAGACGACAATCGTATAACTCGGCTGCATCCTCCGCAGATATTGTGGTTACCCGCAGCCCACCATTAGTATCTGCCTTCACTAACCCATCCTGCTGTAGCTGCCGCAAAGCTTCTCTTAAAGGCGTTCGGCTCACCTGCAGCCAGTCTGCCAGTTGGGTCTCTACTAAACGACCCCCAGGGGACAACTCACCACTCAAGATACTGGTTCGCAGAGCCTTGTAGACCTGCTCATAAAGAGATTTACTGCGTCGGATAGCCGGTTGGGAAGACAGGATCACAAGCCAGACACCAAGATCGATAGGTTGCTTACAGCTACTCTAACTCGCCTGGCAACTTGTATTCGGTATACACAACACTCATCTACAGAAGCTGTTCAAAGCAAAAGCCCTCATCCATTGAAGGAAGAGGGCTTTTGGAATGTAGACCAGGCATCGAGCTATTTTGACAAGGGGCAACCCCCTCACTATTTTCGCCGCTGCTGCGTTTCACGTTCCGAGTTCGAGATGGAGTCGGTGTGGGTCCACAGCGCCATT